>DQED01000076.1 GCA_003525525.1 Desulfovibrio sp. | reverse complement strand
GACGGGTCGGCGGCGGCTCCTTCCGGGGCAGCGCCGGGCACGGCCGGCGGGGCGGCTCCTTCCGAAACGTTGTCGGGCACGGCCGGCGCGACGGCATCCCCGGGGGCGTTGTCGGCCCCGGAGGTCCCGGAGGCGTCCTGCGGCGTGGTGGGCTCTTTGTCGGGCGAATCGGTCATGCGCTCCTCTTTTGCCGGCGTCGGGCGAAGATGGCGTGGCGCTTGGCTGCGCCGCGCCTTGCGGTTACGGCAGGAAGCGCCCCGGGTCAAGGGGCGCGGGGCAATCCGGCGGTCCGCAGGATTTAGAGTTCGACCTGCACGCCAAGCTCCACCACGCGTCCCGGAGGCAGGCCGAAATAGGCCGTGGCCGGACGGGCGTTGCGGGACATGAGCGCGAAAAGCGACTTGCGAAAGCCCGCCATCTTCGCCTTGCCCGTGGTGAGCAGGCTCTCGCGGCCGAGGAAGAAGGTGGTGTCGGCCGGCGGATCGATGGGAATGCCCGTCTCCCGCGCCCGGGCCATGATCACCGGCACGTCCGGCGTTTCCATGAAGCCGTAGCGGGCCACGATCCGGAAAAAGCCCGAGCCCAGGTCGTGGATGTCCAGGCGGTCGCTCTCGGCCACGGTGGGCGTGTCCGCGGCGGTGATGCTCAGGATGACCACGCTTTGGTGGAAGACCTTGTTGTGCTTGTAGTGGTGCAGCAGCGTCACCGGCGTGCCCTGGGGGGAGAGCGACATGAAGACGGCGGTGCCCGGCACGCGGATCGGGTTTTTCGTGGCCACTTCCTGCAGGAAGGTGCGCAGCGGCACCGTGGCGGCCATGGACATTTCGCGAAGCGCCCGGCGGCCGTCCTGCCAGGTGGCCATGGCCGTGAAGACCCCGGCGGCGATCAGCAGCGTGAACCAGCCGCCGTCGGCGACCTTGAGCAGGTTCGAGCCGAAAAAGGCCAGATCGAAAGCCAGGAACACGAGCACCGGGGGCAGGCAGCGCAGAAGCGGCTGCTTCCAGGTCCAGTGAGCGACGAAGAAATAGAGGATGGAAGTGATGCCCATGGTGGCCGTGACCGCTATGCCGTAGGCCGCGGCCAGACGGCTCGATTCCTCGAAGGCCAGCGTGATGCCGATGCAGGCCCACATCAGGGCGAAATTGACCTCGGGAATGTAGATCTGCCCTTCCATGGCGCTCGAGGTGTGCACGATGCGGAGCCTGGGGCAGCAGCCGAGCTGGATGGCCTGGCGCGTGAGGGAAAAGACCCCGGAAATGAGCGCCTGGGAGGCGATGACCGTGGCCGCCGTGGCCAGCGCCGCCATGGGGTAGAGCAGGGCGTCGGGCACCAGGCTGTAGAAGGGGTTGGGCGCGATGGAGGGGTCGAGCAGAAGCCCCGCTCCCTGGCCGAAATAGTTGAGGATGAGGCACGGAAAGACGATCACGAGCCAGGAGATCTGGATGGGGCGCCGGCCGAAATGCCCGAGGTCGGCGTAAAGCGCCTCGCCGCCGGTGATGCACAGCACGACCGCGCCGAGGACCACCATGCCGTGCAGGTGGTTGCGCAGGAAGAAATCCACCGCGTGCCAGGGGTTGATCGCGGCGAGCACCTGCGGCGCGGCCAGGATCTCCTTGATCCCGAGCACGGCCAGCACCGTGAACCAGACGAGCATCACCGGGCCGAAGACCTTGCCGATGCCGTGCGTGCCCCGGCGTTGCACCATGAAGAGGCAGAAAAGGATGACGCAGGTAATGGGCACGACGAGGGGCTCGGCGGCGCTCGTGGCGACGTTGAGGCCTTCCACGGCCGAAAGCACGGAGATGGCCGGGGTGATGACGCCGTCGCCGTAGAGCAGGCCCGCGCCGACAAGGCCCAGCACGGCGAGCGTCGCGCGCACGTGGCGGTGGCCCCGGTCCTTGGGCAGGAGTTCGATCAGCGCGAAAATACCGCCCTCGCCCCGGTTGTCGGCGGCGGTGATGAACAGCACGTACTTGATGGTGATGACCATCGTCAGGGACCAGAAGATGAGCGAGAGCACGCCGAGCACGTTGTCCGGCGTCACGGCGATGGCGTGCATGCCGTGGAAACATTCCTTGATGGCGTAGAGCGGGCTCGTGCCGATGTCGCCGTAGACGACGCCGAGGGCGCCGAAGGCCAGGCCGAGGGTATGGGACAGGGATTTGTCCGGAGCGTGGCCGTGGTCGCTCATGCGGCGACGCTCCGAAGGCGTGCGCGGCGCGCCGTGAAAAAGGAATGCTGCATGAAACGGTGGTCCTTTCGCCGCGCTGGGGACCAAGGCGGCGCGTCGCTTGTGAAGCGCCCGACCTATAGCCTAAAACCGGCAGCGCCGGGTGCATGTTGCCAAAATGTCATGAACGCTTGGAGTCTGCCGTATTGCGGCCGAACGTGTCCAGATAAAGCAGCGTCGCGCCGAAGATGGCGAAAGGGAAAAGCACGATATTGACAATCGGGATGAGCAGCGGCGCGCCGAAGCCGAGCAGCGTGAGGGGATTGGCGGCGGCGCGCCGCAGACGTGTCGCGAAATGCGGCTCCTCGCGGCAGAAGGCCATATCCAGGAAATCGAAGGCCAGAAACGCGGCCGCGACGACCGGAGCCAGGAACTGGCCGACCACCGGCACGAACACCAGCAGCACGGGCACGGCGGCCACGAACACCGCCTTCTTGAGCTCCTCGAGCATCACCGCCCACCACGGCAGCGATTCCCCGGCGGCATGTCCCCGGGCACTGGCGAGCATCCGCCCGGCCACGACGTCGTAGAGCGGCGAAGCCAGGATGTTGGCCGTGACCATGAACAGGAAATACAAAAACGTCGCGGCGAGCAGGTACAGCAGGTACTTGGCCACGTGCACGTAGAGCCAGTAGAGCGCGCCGAGCGCGCCGCCCGCGGGCGCGGCCTCGGGCGACCAGAAAAAGGCCAGCACGCGGTCGCCCGAGGAGGCGAACAGGCCGAACCCTGCCGCGAACAGGACCAGCGTCAGGACGAAGGGCGCCAGCGCCAGCAGCAGGTAGCCCTTGTGGGCGAAAGCGAAGCGGATGCCGCGGACATGGGCCAGCACGGCCCGGGGAAAGGCGGTCAGCATGGGGTGTCCTCCGATCCGGGCCGGCGCGGCCGGTCCTCGAGGCATGCGCGCGCGGGGAAAACGGCGCTGTTACGCCTGTTTTTCTTCGGCTTCCTCCCCGAGGGGCGCGGGCTCGGGGGCGGCTTCGGCCTCGGGCTGCGCGTGCGCCTGGGGGGCAACGCGCCGGGCAAGTTGCCCATGGCAGCCTTCGGGCTCGCTGTCCGGGGCATGCTCGATATGCGTCACCTGGAACGGGATGCCCAGTGCGGCGATATCGACATGCTGCTTGGCTTCTTTGGAGGCATGCGCTTCATTGTGCGCACGCACGACGACGTATTCCGTTTCCGATATCTCTTTTTTCGGGCGGAACCAGCGGGTCGGGACATGATCCTTGGTAGCGAAATACACGCGATACTTTTGCATGATGCGAAATCTCCGAAAAACACGTCCGGTTACGGCGCGTAAGACCTGAAAAGTCACGGCCGACGCCAGGGGCGTGAGGGAACGCACAGTACGTCAAGGGCGCTTTGCCGGCAAGCGCTTTCCGTCGCCCCGGCCCGGCCGTGCGGCGGCGTCGGGAAGGCACCGGCTTGACCTTTCCGGTCGGCTGTAACACTGCTCGGGTAACAGGAAAAATCCCCTGCCACGGAGGAAACCATGCGCGTTTGTCCAACGACCGCGATCCTGGCGGTCGCCTGCCTGTGCCTGACCGTCCAATCCGCCCCGGCCGCCGCCCCCGCCGCCGATCCGGCCGCGGTGCTTTCCTCGGCCAAGCGGCTGGCCTGCGCCTTCACCAGCGGCGTCAACGCCGGGTTCACGCCCCAGGGCGGGGTGACCGTCAAGCCGCCGCTCGACCCCAATACGCCGGGGCTCACCATCGACATTGTCGACGCGGACAAGAAGCGGGCGCTGCTCGAAGAAGACGATCGGGAAACGCCTGCGGTCTTTGCCGTAAGTCCGATCGGCCTGCACGTCATGGCCCGCTACCCCGACGGCGGCATGGCGCTCGTGACCGTCTATCCCCTGTATTCCGGCGCTTCCGATAACTTTCTCATGGTGGCTTCGCACCACGATGCGGCGACCATGCCCAAGATCAGCCAGCGCTACGGCCTGTGCCGGGCGGCCGACG
>DQED01000124.1 GCA_003525525.1 Desulfovibrio sp. | reverse complement strand
CGCGGGGCCGGGCTGCCGCCGCCGGGCGGCTCAGGCCCCGGGTTTGCCGAGGTCGGTCCAGGGACGCAGTTTGGCGCGGCGTGCGGCCATCTCGCGGCGTTTGCGCTCGACGCGGCCGAGCACGGGAATCTTTTGCCAAAGCGGCCACATGGCCAGGCGCAGCAGGATGTAAAAGCCCAGGAACACGGCGTTGTAACGCACGGCATGGCCGGGGAAGATCGGCACGTCCACGCCGTCGAAGCGTGTGGCCAGCCAGGCCAGGGCGAACGGTACCGGCCAGACGGAGACGGAAAAAAGCGCCGCGCCCGCGAAAAAGGACTTGCCGAAAGCCTCGTTGGCCTCCTTGTTGGCGGCCTTGTACGCGACCTTGTCCCCGGCCTCGATGGCGGCCACGGACAGGTTGTGCATGCGCGTCATCTCGCCTTCTTCCTTGGCGTAATGGCCGCGGTTGAACAGCCACACGAGGTCGTAGCTGATCCGGCCGAGCAGCAGGCAGACGAGGGCAAGCAGCAGCGTGCCCAGGTAGAAGCCGGCCACGGCGGAACCGGGCAGGCGAAAAGGAAAGATGAGCACGGCGTCGAGCAGTTCGTTCACGCGATTCCTCGCTTCAGGGCTTTCGGGGGCTGGTCTACACCAGCTTCGCGGGAAAGCGAAGGCGGTCCGAGGCGGAAAAAAAGGCCCCGGGCGCAAGGCCCGGGGCCGTCTCCGGAAAGGGGCGCCGGCTGTTAGCCGAATATCTTGATGTTGTAGAAACCGCGCAGGACGTAGTCGATGCCCACGTACAGGGCCAGGACGATGAACAGGCGCTTGAGCCAGATGTCCGGGATGTACTTGGAGGTGCGCGGGCCGATGACGGAGCCGACCACGACGCCGACCAGCTCGATGCCGATCATGTGCCAGTGCAGGGGCACGCCACCGGACATGAAGGTGGCGATGGAGGTGATCATGCTGACGAGCACGGCCAGGGCCGAGGTGCCGGCGGCCAGGTACATGGGCAGCTGGGCGACGCTGGTCAGGAAGGGCACGAGCAGGAAGCCGCCGCCGACGCCGAGGAACGCGGCCAGGGCCGAGATGACGATGCCGCCGAGGAAGGGGATCAGGGGATTGAAGCCGAATTCGACGCCGTAGAAGGTGAAGGTGATGCGGGTGAGGCCCAGGGACGTGACCTTGACGCCCAGAGCCTTGGTGTCGATCTTTTCACCGCTTTTCTGGCGTTTGACGGTTTCCTCGAAAGCCTTGGCCGCGGCCTTGGCCTTCTTCTTGCTGGCCTGGCCGGCCGGGGTGGTCTCCCAGAACAGGTAGCAGCCGAGCAGGAGCACGAACAGGCCGAAGTAGCCCTGGTAGGAGGAGAAGGACACCTTGCCGGCGGTGAGCGTCACGGACATCCAGCTGCCGGCGATGGAGCCCAGGCCGAGCGCCGCGGCGAGCGGCAGCACGAGGCGGCCCATCTTCCAGTAGTTGAACGAGGAGATCAGCGCGGAAAGACCGACCAGCCACTGGTTGGAGGTGCGGATGGAGTCCGTGACGAGCTTGTTGAGCTCGGGCGCGGTCTGCTTGAAGGTCTTGGCGTAGGCGCCGTAGCCGTAGACCGAAATGTGGCCCACGCCGGCCATGACGCCGCCGAAGGCGCCCACCGTGGAGAAGATCCAGCCGACCCACACGGCCCAGCCGAAGGCCAGTCCGAGGCTGACCTCGGGCGCGCCGGGAATGCCGAGGAAGCCCTTGGCCGCGGCCGGGTCGATCTGGCCGGGGCCGGTGCCCGCCGGGGCCTTGGCGATGGCGTCGGCCAGCTTGTCGGCGAAAGCCGGTTCGAACCACAGGGCCAGCACCGCGAGGGCGACGAGGCCCACGGGCAGGGTCAGTTTCCAGTTTTTCACGGTGGTCTCCTTTTTTGGCGGCGAAATCGTCCATTACGCGATGGGACGCCGCACGGCTTTATGGAACGCCGGGCGCGCATCCCCAGCCAGGAAGCGGGGCGACATCATGCCTGCCGCCGCAACTCCAGGCACTGTTGCGGGAAACGGACCGCTGCGAAGCGGTCGTGAAAGGCTTTTTACGCGTTTTTTCCCTCCGCGCGCCTTTCCCGCACAGTGCACCCGACATGCGCCTCCCGTCCGTGACGGTGTGGCGACTGCTTTGTCAAAGGATAGAGCATCACGCCTTGCAATTGTCAAGGAGTCACTGCAAACGTTCCGTTTTTCGCAATTTTTTCCCTGGGAAGGGGGAAGAGCCCGGAAAAGGGGGCTTGAATTTGTGATATTTTTCACAATCTCAGGCCGTAAAAAAGGGCCTTGCCGCTCCGGCAAAGCCCTGTGGAATCATCCGCTTTCAAAAAAAATACTCCGCCTCGCAGGGAGTGTCAAGATGGAAAGATGCTGCCTTCGGCGAAAGGGACACGGCCGTCACAAGGGGCGAGGCCAGTCTCCCTGGCGCAGGATTCTGGGGCGCGCGTCCCGACCGGGAATGGCCTCGCCCGGTGCAGAGCGCAACGCCTCGCTCTCGCCGGGACAAAGCCCTTCGACAGTCGCTTTGAACCCGCAGGGTGCGTGTCCCGCCAGGGATTGGCGTTTCGCGGGAGATGCCGCTCCTCGTGCCTGCCCGCAGGGCTTTGCCAGGAAAGGGTCAGGTCCAGAGCCGCATGGGTGTTGTCGTGTAACCGGGGCAAAGTCTCCTTCTTTGCGCACCCTGAATCGGGTTCAATGGTTGCTTGGGAAGTCCGCCGTCTCGTTTTCGAGGAATGCCCCTCTTTCGCATGCCCATGCGGCCGGTCGGCCCACGGCGTTGCCCGGCCGCCTGCGGACATGCTATCCTGGGCGCGAGCGCAACCAACAACAGGGCAGGGACGAACGGATGGAGATTCTCGGGCGCATCGCGGCGTTCCTCACGGAGATGGATTTCGCGGTGCTCAGCACCCTTTCGCCGGGCGGCCCCTGGATATCGCTGATGTCCTATTTGCCCGGGGAGGATGGGCTGACGGTCTGCCTGGCCATGGCCACCGGGTCTTACAAGGCGAGGCTCATACGCGAAAATCCGAACGTCGCGCTGCTCATCGACAACCGTTGCCGCCACGACGACCCGGGCAGGGTCACGGCCCTGGGCATTTACGGAACCGCCGCGCACGTCGCGGACCATGCCGCAAGCGGGCAGATCGTCGCGGCGTTTCGCAGGCGCAGGCCGCATCTGGCCGAATTCCTCGATCGACCGGATACCGGCATCGTGCGCGTCACGCCCGGGAGCTTCCAAGTGTTCGACGGCGTGGACAAGGGGGTATTTCTCAAACGTGGGGAAGCAGGCTGGCACTATGCGTGAGATCGCCGTCATCGGGGCCACGGGATATGTCGGAGCCCGGCTTGTGCCGGTCCTTTTGCAGGAGGGACACGCTGTTGCGGCGCTGGGGCGCTCCACGCGAAAAATCGCCGGCAGGCCGTACGCCGCGCATCGCAATCTGCGCATCGCCCACGCCGACGTCATGGACGAGGCGTCCTTGTGCGCCGCCTTGGAAGGCGTCGGCGTCGCCTACTATCTGGTGCACTCCATGAACGCGGCGACCAGGGACTACGCCGCCGCGGACCGCGTCGCGGCCGAAAACATGGCGAACGCGGCGGCCCGGGCCGGGGTGGGCCGGATCATTTATCTCGGCGGGCTGGGCAGGACAGAAGATAGCCTCAGCCGTCACCTGCACTCGCGCACGGAGGTGGGCGCGCTCCTGTCCCGGGGCCCCGTTCCCGTCACATGGCTGCGGGCGGCCATGATCCTGGGCTCGGGAAGCGCCTCCTTCGAAATCATGCGCTACCTGGTGGACCGGTTGCCGGTCATGATCGTGCCGCGTTGGGTCGATACGAAGTGCCAGCCCATCGCCATCGCCAACGTCCTCGACTACCTCGTCGGCTGTTTGCGCAGCCCCGGGACGGCGGGGCGCAGCTTCGACATCGGCGGGCCGGACGTGGTGAGCTATGGCGAACTGTTCGACATCTACGCCGAGGAGGCCGGACTTCCCAGACGCAGGCGGCTGCATGTGCCCTTTTTTACGCCGGCGCTCAGCGCGAGGTGGATTCATCTGGTCACGCCGGTGCCGGCGAGCATCGGCAGGCCCTTGGCCGAGGGGCTGCGCAACGAGGCCGTCTGCACGGAAGAGACCGTTCGCGCCTGTGTGCCGGTCCGCTTGATCGGCTGCCGCGAGGCCATCCGCGAGGCCCTCGCGGACACCCGGGAAGACCGGGTCGTCAGCTGTTGGTCCGACGCTGGGGACATCCGCCCCCCGGCCATGATTTCTCCGGGCGACCCCGGGTATGCCGGCGGCACCGTGCTGGAGATGAGTTACGCCTGCCTGGCGCAAGGGAAAGTCGCGCCGTTGTGGAAGGAGGTCGTCGCCATCGGCGGCAGGACCGGCTGGCTCTACCTCGACGGGTTGTGGCGGGTGCGAGGCTGGTTGGACAGGCTGATCGGCGGCATCGGACTGACCCGGGGGCGGCGGCAGGGAGGCGTCCTCGCCCCGGGGGACGCCTTGGACTGCTTCCGGGTGCTTGGCCTTGTGGAGAACAGGCTGCTGCTGTTGCGCTTCAACATGCGTCTTCCGGGAGAGGCGGTCTTGCGGATCGCCCTGGAGGAAGAGGGGCCGGACCTCGTGCGGCTTCGGCTGAACGCGCTTTTCCGGCCGCGCGGCCTCGCGGGGCTCGCGTACTGGGCGTTGCTCAAGCCGGCGCATCGCCATTTGTTCAAAGGGCTGCTGCGGACGCTGGTGCGACGCGCGCGCCTGCCCCTGCGCGAACCTCCGGCGTCTTACCAGGGCGGGCGCGAGGTCTGCGTCCTGCCCGAAACGGAAGGCCGGCGGGACGGATTGCGCTAAAGGACGCTGCGGCGTCAGTGCGGAATGTGCGCCAGCCCGACACAGATGAACGAGTAGAAGGACATGGCGCACATGGCCAGGGCCAGGGGCAGGGTGACGGGCAGCGTGCGGTTCGCGGCCGGGGCGAAGCGGGCGAGCATCATGCCGGCCATGGCCCCGATGGGAAAGAGGTAGCGGCCCTGGGCCTGGAAATCGGAGGTCCAGGAGTGCCAGGTGGACTGGAACACGGTGAGCGCGGCGAAGAGCAAAAAGACGAGCACGCCGGCCGTGCCGCCGCTGCCGCCGTGCATGACGAGCGCCAGCGCCAGCGCGCCCACAAGCGTCCAGAGCAGGTAGCCCATGTAGCGGTAGTAGATGTAGGGCGCGTAGATCTTCATGTAGTCGTAGACGCCGAACGAGGTGCGAAACGACCAGATGTGCCAGGTCCAGACGGTGAAAAGCTGGGGATAGGTCAGGCCCTGGTCGCGCATGCGCAGGCCCCAGAACTGGGTGCCGGCCTCCTGGGCCGAGGGCTTGTAGTCCTCGCGGGCGTATTTCTCCGCGTTTTGCGTGGGCACTTCCGGCCGCACGGTGCGGTTGATGAAGACGTTGTGCCCCCAACGCGCGCCGAAGATCGCGGCGGCGATCACAAAGACCACGGCGGCGTTTTTCGCGGCCGCGCCCATGTTGCGGACGTGCAGGCCGCATACGCCGAAAAACGCCAGGGTAAACGCCGCGAAGACGTAGAAATTCTGTTTGGAAATGACCAGGAGGCCGAGCAGGAGCCCCATGTACAGCAGGCGTCTGGCATCCTTGTCGCGCAGCGTCAGCGGCAGGGGCGCGACGGGCGGGTCGAGCCGGGCCGTCAGGTAGACGATGCAGAAGGTGAGAAAGGTCGGAAAGGCGTCGCCGTTGAAATAGCTGAAAACGTACCAGAGCTGCGGCGTGATGAAAAGCGGCACGAACGCGATCTTGCGGTCGTCCGGCAGGCGCAGGAACAGCACCATCAGGATGGCGTAGAGAAAAATGTCGAAAAAGCGCAGGGCGATATAGTCTTTTCCCGCCAGAGGCATGATCAGGTGCGCGAACTTGCCGGCGAAGAAATAGACGATGTCGAGCTGTTGCAGGTAGCTGATGCCGTAGTTACTGAAGGAATGGGCCAGCCGCGGGTCGTCCAGCGCCGGAAAGTCCCAGTACGTGATGAAGTAGCGGGCGGCGTTGATGTGGTCGAGTTCGTCGGGGTGGACGTTTAAGCGGCTGCCCGTGGCCATGTCGACCATCAGCGCCAGGATGCCGACGCCGAGCAGGCCGAAGGCCAGGTTTTTCAGCATGGTTCTGGTCATGGCTCAGACGCCTTCCTTGCAGACGGCGTCGAGGAGGGCTTTGGCCCCCCGGGCGAGCAGGGCGTCGGCCAGGGCGCGCCCGAGCGCTGCCGCGTCGGCGCGGCGGCCGTTTACCGTGTCGCGGTAGGTTTCGCCGGAGTCGGGATGGGCGACGAGGCCGGAGAGGGTGAGCGCGTCCCCGTCGAGCACGGCATGGGCGGCGATGGGCACCTGGCAGCCGCCTTCCAGGCGGGCCAGGAAGGCGCGTTCGGCGGCCACGGCGTCGCGGCTTTCGGGGTGGTCGAAAAAGGCCAGCATGGCGGCGGTTTCCGGGTCGTCCAGGCGGTATTCGATGCCGAGCGCGCCCTGGGCCGCGGCGGGCAGGAAGCGGGGCGGCGTCAGGCGCACGGCCTTGGGTGCGCTTAAGGCCAGGCGGTTGAGGCCCGCGGCCGCGACGACGATGGCGTCGAACAGGCCGTCTATGAGCTTGCCCACCCGGGTGTCCAGGTTGCCGCGCAGGTCGGTGATGTCGAGATCCCGGCGGATGGCCGTGAGCTGGGCTTTGCGGCGCAGGCTGCTCGTGCCGATGCGCGCGCCGGCGGGCAGGGCCTCCAGGGAATCGTGGCGCACGGACAGGAACATGTCGCACGGGTCTTCGCGCTCGGGCACGATGCCGACCACGAGGCCCTCGGGCTGCTCTGCGGGCACGTCCTTCATGGAATGCACGGCCAGATCGGCCCGGCCGTCGAGGAGGGCTTCCTCGATTTCCTTGACGAAAAGCCCCTTGCCGCCGACCTTGGCCAGCGGCACGTCCAGGATCTTGTCGCCCTTGGTCTTGATGGGCAGCAGGTCCACGACGAGCCCGGGATGGGTTTCGCGCAGCCTGGCCGCCACGTGGTTGGCCTGCCACAGGGCCAGTTTGCTGCC
>DQED01000273.1 GCA_003525525.1 Desulfovibrio sp. | reverse complement strand
CATGGTGGACGCCGCGCGCGACATGGGGGGCGAGGGCGCGTTTCCCGCGCCGGCGCGCCTGCCGGCTGCGCTCGGGGACGACGAGGCCGGCCGCCGGCTCGTGGATTTTCTCCAGGCCCTGGCCGGCAGGATGGCTGTGGAGGAGGCGGCGCAGCTAAAGCTCATGCGTCTTCTGGCCGAGCGCAAGCTGGAGTTCCTGGCCAAGCCGTCCCTGTGGCCGGCGCGCGGGTACATCTCCTCGGGTTTCGGGGTCCGCCGGTCGCCGTTCGGCCGCGGCGGCGATTTCCACAACGGCGTGGACATCAAGGTGCCCATGGGCAGCCCGGTTTTTGCCGCCGGAGCGGGACGCGTGACCGAGGCCGGCCCGATGACGGGCTACGGGCTGCGCATCGTGGTCGGCCACGACTACGGCCTGGAAACGGTCTACGCCCACCTGCAGAAAATCGAGGTCAAACCCGGCGAGGAGGTCAAGCGCGGCCAGCGCATCGGCCTTTCCGGCAATTCCGGCCGCACCACCGGCGCGCATCTCCACTACGAGGTCCGCGCGGCGGGCACGCCGGTCAACCCGCGCCAGTACATGCTCGACTAGCGCTGCGCCTCTTCCTCCCTGAAATTTTTCTCGCAGACCTTCCGGCAGTCGTACTGTTCCTCATCGTGCTGACAAATGGCTTTGCAGTATGTTGCTTTGTAAGATTGATTCTCATGAATGCAGTCGTACATCATGTCGCCGCAAAGTTGTTCACAGGCTTCCTGATCTGTCTTGTAGCTTAACTGGAAATTTTTTCGCTCCGGCATCGTGCTGCAATGGCTGCGGCAACGTTTCTGGATTTTCTCGCAAAGGGGACGCCGGGGAGATTTGGAGTCTTCGAGCCCCTGCTTGAGGGCGGAACCGATAAACGCCTTGGCGTTCTTTCCCCTCTGGTTGAGTTCCTGGTTGACGATCTCCCGGTTGAGCGTCGCCTCGAACGTGATCGGCCCTGTCGGCTTGGCATAGGTCTCCATGCCGTATTTCTCTTTGATGTAATTTTGAAAATACTGGAATCCCGTGTCCGGCGCGCAGGTGTACTTGCTGTTGACTTCCTTGGTGTTGGTGTCGTGGAAGAACTGCCCTTGGTATTTGACGTTTTCCTGCTGCGGATTTGTCGCGGAGCACTTCAGATTCGCGTACAGGATGACGACAGGTGCATGGGTGATGCTACCTCCGGTCAGGCCGTCGGCAATGGTGATGGACAGGGCTTCGATGGGCTTGACCGTTTTCGAGCGGATGAAGTGGGCGTATTCGTGCTCCGGCAATTCGTGGACGTTCTTGCCTAGATAGGAGGAGAAATGAAGAATATCGAAATCCAGCGCGTTGTGATTTGCCGTCCAGTTCGGAATGCGTTGGAGATGCCCGTTGACGTTGAAGTCGTATGGAACTGTGTAGAGTCCTATAAATTTGTAACGCTCGCCGTTGAACATTGGTGAGAGAAGCACCTTCTTGTACCAGTCCATTCTCTCCTGGCAATACTTCGAACCGGGCGCATCGTTTTTGTTGATACAGTCAAGGGCCTCCTTGACCGTCTGCATGGACGTGGACGTCATAACACTGTCTATGGCGTCCGTGATTTCTTTTTTACTCGCAGCATGGATGTCGATGATCTTGACGTTGCCTGTCTTGTACAACTGCGTGAAGAAGAGTTCCTGAAGCCGCCTGTCGCAATCGTATTTCGATCTCGGGAGCTTCCAGCGCTGCGTATATTGGGCGCAGACGCCCCCGCCGCCGGCTGCGGCGGATGGCGCATCGGAGGCGGACGCCTTGCCTCGCTTGGCCGTGTAGTCGAGGTTCAGGTCTTTGTTGTCGGTATAACCGTACAGTTTTGCGACCTTGCCCTGGTCGTCGAGGACGCAGTCCCGTTGGGCGATGTATTTGGAACCGTCGTCCGTCGTGTATTCAAAGATGGCGATGCCCCGTCCCGAGGCATACCCGGCCGCGTTGCATGCGCCGGACCAGGACGCTTCGGACGGTCCTTTCGCATAGGGATTCCATATTTTGCATTTTTTTTCTTTGGTCAACTGGTAGGTTCCCGCACCCTGGACCGTCATGGCCGCCATGTGGCCGCAAGACGTGCACAGGAACAGGGAGAGCACGGACACGAGAAGCGGTTTTGAAAAAGTTGCCGCAACGACAGCCCGCAATTCCTTCATGCCGTTCTCTACCTTGTTTGATAAGATTGATGTATAAGGAAAAAAATGATAGCAGCCGTTTCCTTTTAGGTCAAGATGTGCATGTGTCCACAAAAGAAGAGGGGCGGTGGAGGAAGCAGGCGCATCATGAATGGAAGACACATCGCAAATCTGGAGCGGCATAGCGATCCCGGATGCCGGCGCGGGCATGATTATCCGATCTGGACGGCGACTTCCCGCTGCTTCGTTTCCAGTTCTTCCCAGGCCGTATCCGCATCGCGTTTGGCGGCGACCGCCATGGCGTCCGCGGAAAAGAGGCCGTCGAGCTTGCGCCGGGCGCCGAGCAGCTGGCCCCGGGCGGCG
>DQED01000382.1 GCA_003525525.1 Desulfovibrio sp. | reverse complement strand
ACCACGGCGGCGATGTGGTTGATGGTGAAGCCCATGGCCATGCCCGAGGCCATGTCCTCGGGCGCGGCGATCTTCTGGTAGTAGGTGCGCACGCCCACGTTGAAATTGAAGATGAGGAAATCGAGGACGTACATAATGCCGGCCACGATATGGGAATCGGTGTAGGCGTAGGTGAGGAAGACGAGGATCATGCCGGCGTATTCGACGGTGAGCAGCTGGCGCTCGCCGAAACGGTTGATGGCCCGGCCGATCATGGGGTTGAGGAAGTAGTTGATGGCGTTGTTGATGATGAAAAGGATGGAAATGGCCTGGATGGAATAGTCGAACTTCTTGACCAGCAGGAACACGGCGAAGACGATGAAGATCTGGCGGCGCGAGCCTTCGAGGAACGTCAGCACGTAATAGAGCCAGTATTTGCGCCGCAGGTACATCTTTTTTTTCTGGGGCGCGCCGCTTGTTTCGCAGGGCTTCTTGAAAAGCCCCCACACGCCTGCGACCGCGACGACGGCCCCGACCACGGCGAACATGCCCTTGTAGCCCATGGCGTCGGAAAGGAAATAGATGAGGATGCCGACGGCGATATTGGCCAGGGCCCCCACGGCGCGCACGCGCGAAAGCACGACCGGCGCCTCGAACGTGTTGAAGTGCTGGAGGGTGAGCGACTGGTTGAGGGGCTCGTAGTAGTGAAAGCCCGTGGACATGACGAGGGTGGTGAGCGTGAGACCCCAGAAGCTCGGGAAGTAGCCCGTGGCCGCAAGCCCGATGCCGAGCACCAGGATGGACAGCGAGGCGGCGCGCTGTTCGCTGAAGACAAACAGCACGTAGATGACGAGCATGGAGAGAAAGCCCGGCACCTCGCGGATGGACTGGACGAAGCCGACGGCGTCGGCCCCGAGGTGGGCCGAATCCACGGCGAAGTTGTTGATAAGCGTCTGCCAGGCCTGGATGCCGGCCGTGGAGGCGATGGTGGACACGAGCAGGAAAAGCAGGATGTCCGCCCTGCCCGAGGCGCGAAGGGCCGTGCGGGTGAGGGCGTGTTCCGGCCGGGCCGGATCGAGGTGCGGCTTCACGGGATGATGCTCGGTTTGCGGCTATTTAGCCACAGTTGCAGGACCAGGAGCGTCCAGAGTTTCTTGCGGTGGTCGGCCGCGCCCGAGGCGTGGTCGGCGACGAGGCGGCCGACTTCCTTGGGGTCGAAAATGCCCTGCTCGCGCAGGTGCTTTTCGCCAAGGAGCATGTCCACCTGCGGCCGCAGCTGGCCACGCAGCCAGGACGCCACCGGAATGAGAAAGCCGCGCTTGCCCCGGCCGAGGATTTCCTTGGGCAGCAAGTCCGCAACGGCTTTTTTGAGGATGTACTTGCGCTTGGTTCCCCGCAGCTTGTAGCGCGCGGGCAGGCGGCAGATGAACTCGGCCACGTCGCGGTCAAGAAACGGCGCGCGCGCCTCCAGCGAATGCATCATGGAGCAGCGGTCCACCTTCACCAGAATGTAGTCGAGCATGTACTGGCGGGCGAAGACGTAGCCGACCCGGGCCAGGGGGTCGGCCGCCGGATAGCCCTCGAAGAGCTCGCGCGTGGGCGCGAACAGGTTCGCGGGTTCGAGCAGGCCCGGCACGGGCTCCCGCCACAGATGCGCCTGGGCCTCGGCGGTGAAGGCGGAAAGCCAGGTCTGCACGCGAAGCCACTGCGGGGCCGTGGCCCCGGCAAGAAACGTGTCCGCGACGAAGCGCGGGTTCACGTAGCCGGCAGAGTGCGGCAGGAGTTTCGTCAGCGGCTCGATGACCCGCTTGCGGGCGAACGCCGGCAGACGGTCGTAGGCCGCGGCCAGGTTGAAGGCCGGGAAGTATTCGTAGCCGTAGAAAAGCTCGTCCGGGCCGTCGCCGCCAAGGGCCACGGTGACGTTTTCGCGCGTGACCTGGGAGAGCAAATAGGTCGGCACGATGGACGGATCGGCCATGGGCTCGTCGAAGCGGGCGACGATCTCGGGCAGAAGCGCGCCGCAGGCGTCGGCGGAGAGAATGCGCTCGTGGTGGTCCGTGGCGAAACGGCCGGCGACCAGGCGGGCGTAGCGCGACTCGTCGTAGGAGGCTTCGGAAAAGCCGATGCTGAAGGTCTTGATGCGGCTGACCATGCCGGCGGTCAGCGCCGCCACGGTCGAGGAATCGATGCCGCCGGAGAGAAAAACCCCGAGCGGCACGTCGGCCACCAGGCGGCGCTTGACGGCCTGGGCGAGCAGCAGGCGCAGCTCGGCGCAGAGATCCTCTTCCGAGGCCTTGGGCGCGGGGCCGGGCAGGGGCATGTCCCAGTAGGAGGCGGTACTGAGCTTGCCGTCGCGCCAGAGCAGGCTGTGGCCGGGCCGCAGCTTATAGACATCCTTGTAGATCGTCTCCGGCGTGGGCACGTATTCGTAGGCGACAAAGCGCATGAGCGCGGCAAGCGGCGTTTCCAGGCGCACAAACGGCAGCTTCTCGAAGGCGGAAAGCTCCGAGGCGAAGGCCAGCACGCCCCCCTGCACCGTGTAATAGAAAGGTTTTTTGCCGAAGCGGTCGCGCGCGGCGAAAAGCGTGCGGGAGGCCTTGTCCCACAGCGCAAAGGCGAACATCCCTTCCAGGGCGTCGAGGCCGGACGGCCCGTCCAGAAGCCAGGCGGCGAGGATCACCTCGGTGTCGGAATGCGTGCGGAAGCGGAAGCCCCGGGCGGCGTAGCGGGCCTTCAGTTCCCGGTAGTTGTAGATCTCGCCGTTGAAGGTGACGACCGCCCTGCCGTCCGCGTCCTCCATGGGCTGGGAGCCGGCGGC
>DQED01000050.1 GCA_003525525.1 Desulfovibrio sp. | reverse complement strand
TCGAGCCAGGGCTGGCGCAGCATGGATTCGAGCAGCCGGCCGCCCATGGCCGTGACCGTGCGGTCGAGGACGTGCCAGAGCGTGCCTTTGCCCTTGCGCCCGTCCAGGCGGCGGAAGAGCTCCAGGTTGCGCTCGGTCACCTCGTCGAGGAGCATGTGCCGGCCGAGGTTGACGGGCCTGAACGGGCGCAGGTGCCCGAGGTCGCGCATCTGCGTGGCGGTCAGGTAGGTCAAAAGCGCGCCCATGGCCCGCACGAGCTGGGGCTTGTCGCCCACGTCCAGGGCGTCGAGGTCGGCCACGGACTGCGCCTTGAGCACCTTGTCGCGGCCGCCGGCGAAATCGAAGTGGGGCTTTACGGGAAAGCGGCTGATGTGCACGCCCTCGTGCGGGATGTCCCGGGGCGGCTCCAGGCCGTCCGGCAGCAGCAGCTCGCGCGGGCCGATCTTGACCATCCACTGCCAGAGGCGGGCGGCGTCGCGGGAAAAGAGCCCGGACCATTCGCCGGTGGAGAAATCGACCCAGGCCAGGCCGCCGGCGCGTTCGTCGGCGTCGTAGTAGAGCGCGGCCAGGTAGTTGTGCTCCTTGGCGCGCAGGTTGCCTTCCTCGACGGCCGTGCCCGGGGTGAGCACGCGGGTGACGGCCCGCTTGACGAGTCCCTTGGCCTGCTTGGGGTCTTCGATCTGGTCGCACACCGCGACCTTGAAGCCCCTGTCCAGCAGCTCGGCCAGATACCCTTCGACGGCGTGGTGGGGCACGCCGCACATGGGGATGGGTGCCTCGGCGTCGGGATTGCGCGAGGTGAGCGTCAGTTGGAGTTCCCGGGCCGCCGTGACGGCGTCCTCGAAGAACATTTCATAGAAGTCCCCCATGCGGTAGAACAGCAGTGCGCCGGGATGCTCTCCCTTGACGCGCAGATACTGCTCCAGCATGGGGGTCATCTTGATTTCCCCCACGGCGAAAACCGGCGACGGGCTAGGCGTCGGCCTTTTTGTCCGTGGCCGGGGCGTCGGCGGCGGGAGCGGGCGCGGAGGGCATTGAAGCGGCCGCGGCGTAGCTCGGGGCCACGAGGGGCGAGGCGACCGTGGACTTCTTCTGGGCGGCGAGCTGTTTTTCCATGGCGTTGACCTTGTTTTGCAGGCTGCGCACGCTGGTGGACAGGCGGACTTTCTCGGCCAGGAAGTACAGGGTGCAGAAAAGTCCGCCCGCCACGAAGGCGATCAGGAGCACCACGTAGAAGGGCACGGCCGGGCTTTGCACCATGTAGCCGAACGCGCCGAGCTTGAGCAGCAGGGGCGTTTCCAGAATGGCGGTATTCTGCACGAAAAAGAGCATGCAGACGAAGAAGAACACGAGCAGGAAAAGCACCTTGATCACGCGCATGGAGGCCTCCTTGTCACGACGTAACGGTTGCGTGGTAACCCTTGAAGAACGGTAACAGCCGGTCATACGTGGAGAGCAGAAGCTGCGGCACGACCCGCGTTTCTCCGAATACGGCCATGAACGAGGAGTCGCCGTTCCAGCGCGGCACCATCTGGAAGTGCAGATGGGCGGCGATGCCGGCTCCGGCCGCCTCGCCGAGGTTGAGCCCGATGTTGATGCCCTGGGGCCGCATGGCCTCCTGCATCGCCTTGGTGCAATAGGTGAGGCCGCGGGTCAGCTCCAGCGTCTCCTCGGGCGTCAGCTCGGTGAGGCAGCTGGCGTGGCGAAAGGGCGTCACCATCAGGTGTCCGGAATTGTAGGGAAACTTGTTCATGATGACGAACGTGTGCCGGCCCCGGGCCAGAACCAGCCGCTCCCTGTCGTCATGGGTGTCCTCGGGCAGGCAGAACACGCAGGCGTCGGGCTTGGGCCCGAGGATGTAATCCATGCGCCAGGGCGCCCACAACACTTCAACCATGCGGATAAAACTCCCAACCGTTACGAGCCGTCGAGCAGGGCGGCGACGGTCTGCGCCGCCTCTTCCGGGCTTGCGGCCGCTACGACCCCGGGCAGGGTCCCGTAGTGGCCAAAGGCGACCACGGGCCGGCCGAGTTTCAGCGCCAGGCCGATTTCCGACAGGGTGCCGGCTCCGCCGGCCACGGCGACGGCCGCGTCGCCGTTCACTACCACCAAAACATTGCGCGCGATACCCATGCCGGTGGCGATGGCCACCTCGACGTGGGGATTGGCCGCCTCGCGGTCGTTTCCGGGCAGGATGCCGATGGTCCGGCCGCCGGCTTCCCGTGCGCCGCGGCATACGGCTTCCATGACGCCGCCCCCGCCGCCGCAGACGACCTCGAAGCCGCACACGGCGAGCAGGGTCCCCAGTCGCTGGGCCACGGCGGCCGTGGCCGCGTCGCAGGAGCCCGCGCCGATGACCGAAATCCGCCTGGGTCGCGTCGCTGTCATGTTCGCCTGTTCCTACACGCGTCTTTCTCCAAGGGCAAGGGAGCCTTAGCCCGAACGCGAAAGGTTGTCGCGCCAAGGCTTGAGTCCGCGCCGCCGCCGGGCTATCGTCCGGAACCATGTTCGTCTTCGAAACACAAAATTACCCAACGTCCCCGGGTGTTTATCTTATGAAAGGCCCGCGCGGGAAAATTCTCTACGTCGGCAAGGCGAAAAACCTGCGCGCCCGCCTCGGTTCCTATTTTCGCGGCGACGCCGGCCACACGGTCAAGACCGCCGCCCTGGTCGCCCGCGTGGAGGGCGTGGAGGTGCTGCTCACCGCCTCGGAAAAGGAGGCGCTGCTCCTCGAGTCGAGCCTGATCAAGAAGTACCGGCCGCGCTACAATGTGGTGCTCAAGGACGACAAGAATTACATTCTCTTCAAGCTCGACAAGCGTTCGCCCTTCCCGAGGCTGGCCTTCACCCGGCGCGTGGCGCGCGACGGCGCGGCCTATTTCGGCCCCTTCACCTCGGCGGCGGCCGCGAGGGCGACCTGGAAGGAGCTTGGCCGGGTCTTTCCCCTGCGCAAGTGCGGCGACCGGGCCATGGCCAACCGCGTGCGGCCCTGCCTGTACCATTTCATTGGCCAGTGCCTGGCCCCCTGCGTCAAGGCCGTGGACGCCGACGCCTACATGGAGCTCGTGCGCCGGGTGGAGGCGTTTCTGACGGGCCGTTCGGCCGAGGTCATCAAGAATGTGGAAAAGGAGATGGCCGAGGCGGCCGAGGCGCTCGCCTTCGAAAAGGCGGCAGGGCTGCGCGATCTGCTTAGGGCCATGCGCCGCACCGTCGAGGGCCAGGCGACCGTGCTCACGCGCCTGGTCGACATGGATGTGGTCGGGTTCGCCGCCACGGCGCAGGGCGTGGGGCTATGCATCCTGTTCGTACGCCAGGGGCGGCTGCTTGACCGCAAGACCTTCTTTTTCCCGGGCCTCGAAGCCGGCGAGGCGGTATGGGCCGCGGGCAGCGCGCTGACGCAGTTCTACCGGCCCGAGAGCTT
>DQED01000099.1 GCA_003525525.1 Desulfovibrio sp. | reverse complement strand
CGAGGCCGCCCGCGCGGGCGACGCCGGACGAGGCTTCGCGGTGGTGGCCGACGAGGTCCGCAAGCTGGTCGAAAAGACCATGACCGCCACCAAGGACGTGACCGGTTTCATCACGGCCATGCAGCAAAGCGCGCGCAAGAACATCGACAAGACCGACGAAACGACCAGGGCCATCGAACTCGGCACGCAGAAGGCGAACGACTCCGGCGAGATGCTGCACGAGATCGTGGGCATTGTCGCCCGGACCTCCGACCAGATCCGGTCCATGGCCACGGCGGCCGAGGAGCAGGCCGCGACCACCGAACAGATGCGTCGCTCCATGGAGGAGATCAACCGCATCGCCACGGACACCCTGCAGGCCATGGCCGCTTCGGCCAGGGCCGTGGGCGCGCTCGGCGGACAGGCCAGGGGCCTGGAGAGCGTGGTCGCGGGGCTCAAGTCCGAGGGCGTATCCGGACAGCCGGCCATCGCCGCCTGACGCCCGCCGGTTCACCGCAAGACAAAAAAACGGGGCCGCGACGCATGCGTCGCGGCCCTTTGCGTTTCATGGCGCGAGGCTCCTGGAAAAGCGCTCATCAGGCGAGCAGCCCGACGAACCGGCCCGTGACCTGGCGCAGGCGAAGGCTCAAGACCCGGCCGATGGAAAAGAGGATGCGTATGGCGAGTTGCGGCGCGTCTGCGCCCAGGGCGTCGAAATCCTCGCGCGTCATGACCAGAAGCCGCAGGTCGGTCTTGGCCACCACCGTGGCCGAACGCGGCTCGTTGTCGAAAAAGGCGATTTCGCCGATGACCGCGTCGCGCGACAGCTCGATGATGTGGCGTTCCGGCGCGTCCGTGTTCTCCTTCTGGATGCTCGCCACGCCGTCGGCGATAAAAGCAAGGGACGTCGCGCGCCGGCCTTCCTGGATGACGACCGTGCCGGCCGGAAAGGCGTATTCGCGCAGATACCCCGCCAGGAAGAGGCGTTCCTCCGGGTTGAAGGCTGCGCCGAGCGCCAGGCTTTCGAGGAGCGCCGCCACGGCGGCGCGTTGCGCTTCGGTCGGCTCGTTTTCCATAGCGTCTCCTTTGGGCGGGCGGTTGTGCCAGGGGGGCGGCAACCCTCCCCAAGGCTCTACCCAAGGATGACTCGCTTGGAAAGTCGCCGCGAACGGGAAAGCGCGGCGCATTGACCGGCTGCGGCCATTGGCGTATCCCGCCGGCCAAAAGCGGGGATTGCATGTTCGTGGTGCTGCTGACCTATGTGAAGGGACTCGACGTGGTGGACGGGCTGCTTGCAGCGCATGTGCGTTTTCTGGAGGAACACTACGCAGCGGGCTCGTTTCTGCTGTCCGGCCGCAAGGAGCCGCGCACGGGCGGCGTCATCCTGGCCCGCGCGCCGAGTCGCGAGGCGCTCTTGGACGTTCTGGCCCAAGACCCTTTCGCACGCGAGGGCGCAGCCCGCTACGACGTGGTGGAATTCACGCCGAGCAAGGCCGCGCCGGAACTGGCGGGATTGCTGTAGCGAAGCGCGCCGGTCGCGGCGGCCTGTTGTGCGACGGCCCTGGCGACGCGGCCGGCAGCGCGGGCCCGCGGGCCGCGCCTCAATCCAGAGGGGTCTTGGCGGAAGGATCGAGCCGTTTGACCTGCAGGAAATCCTCGCGGGCCTTTTCCGGTTCGCCCATGGCTTCGTAGACCTTGCCCCGATTGAGGAGGATGTCCGGGTCTTCGGCGTCCACGGCGAGGGCCAGGGTGAAATTGGCCATCGCGCTTTGCAGGTTGCCCTTCTTGAACCAGGCCGCGCCGCGGTTGTTGAGGGCCTTGGCGTTGGTCACGTCGATGTCCAGGGCCAGCGAATAATCGTCGATGGCCTGGTCGTAGAGGCGCATGGCGTAATGGGCGTTGCCCAGGTTGTAGGCCGTGGCCGCGTCGTGGGGCTGCTTTTGCAGGGCGGCGCTGAAATCCTCCACGGCGGCCGGATAGTCGCCCTGGGCGGCGCGGGCCTGACCCCGGGCGGCGTAGAAGAGCGCGGCCTTTTCTTCGGGCAGTTCGTTGGAATCGATGGCGTCGGTGAGAAGTGTGACGGCCTTTGCGTCGTCGCCGGCGGCCAGGGCGTCGAGCCCGGCCTTGGCCTGGTCGATGCCGCCCGCCGGGGCGGCATGCGCCGCGGCCAGCGCGGCGACGGCAAAAGCGGCGGCGAGCAGGCGGGAGAGGCGGATACGGCGCATCAGTCGTCCTTTTCCTCGCGCGCGGGCTCGAAAGCCGGCACCTGCAGCTCCTTGTCGATCTTGTCGGCATCCGCGGCGGAATAGCGCACCATGTTGCGCAGGTGGAAAAAGGCGGTCTCGTCCATGCTTTCGAAATCGATGGCCGTGCCGTCGCTTTCCGAGCGCACGACCGTTCCTTTGAGCCGGACCTTGACGTCCTTGCTCAGCGTAAAGACCACGGTGCAGTCCCGTCCTGCGGCCAGGCGCGGCTCGTGGGCAAAGAGCGCCCCTTTCATGCTGATGTTTTCCGTGATGACCGGAATCTTCTCGCCATCCATGTAAACGTAGGCGTCGAAGTGGGCGCAGACGCGGCTGCGCCGGCGTTTCTCCTCTCCCATGCGGTTCCTCGCTCGCCGGCTGAAACGGCGTACCGGCGTTTTTTCGCGTGAAGGCGTCTCGCGCGACCATTCCCCTATAACGGGTTCGGCCGGGTTAATAAAGCCCCTGGGGTGCGGGGCGGGATTGCCGGTTGCGGAGCACGCTCAGGCGTCGGTCGCGGCAAGTCCCAGGGCCAGCACGGCCAGGGCGGCGGTTTCCCAGCGCAGGACGCGGCTGCCGAGGCTGACCGGCGCATAGCCGGCGTCGATGAAAAGCGTCGCTTCCGCGTCGGTGAGCCCGCCTTCGGGGCCGAGCACGAACAGGGCCTCGCCCGGCGCGGCGA
>DQED01000217.1:2657-3475 GCA_003525525.1 Desulfovibrio sp. | reverse complement strand
CTGGCCCGGGCCGGCCGCCACGTCGCCGTGGCCACGCCCACGGCCAGCGGCAAGACCATGACCTACCTGCTGCCGGTGCTCGAGGAGATCGCGCGAAATCCCGATTCCCGGGCCATCTTCCTCTATCCCCTCAAGGCCCTGGCCCAGGACCAGCTCAAGGCCATCGAGGAGCTGACCGCCGGCCTGCCGGCCTCGGGCCGACCGCGCGCCGCCATCTACGACGGCGACACGAGCGCGCATTTCCGGCGCAAGATCCGCGAAAACCCGCCGCACATCCTCATCACCAACCCCGAGATGCTCCATCTCGCCCTGCTGCCGGGCCACGAGTCCTGGAGCACGCTGTTCGCCGGCCTCTCCCACGTCGTCGTGGACGAGATGCACACCTACCGCGGGGTGATGGGCTCGCACATGGCCCACGTCTTCCGGCGGCTTTCGCGCGTGTGCGCCCGCTACGGCGCGCGGCCGTCGTTCATCTTCTGCTCGGCGACCATCGGCAACCCCGGCGAGCTGGCCGAGAGCCTGGCCGGGTTCCCCGTGGCCACGGTCACGGCCTCGGGCGCGCCGGCCGCGCCGCGCCATTTCCTCTTTCTCAACCCCGAGCAGTCGGCGTCCACCACCGCGGTCATGCTGCTCGCCGCCGCCCTGAAAAGGGGGCTGCGCACCATCGTCTACACCCAGTCGCGCAAGATGACGGAGCTGATAAGCCTCTGGATCTCCGAGCGCGCCGGGCCGTACGCTTCGCGCGTGTCCGCCTACCGCTCCGGCTTTTTGCCCGAGGAGCGCCGGGCCATCGAAGCGGCCATGGCCTCGGGCAAGCT
>DQED01000217.1:0-2650 GCA_003525525.1 Desulfovibrio sp. | reverse complement strand
GCCCTGGAACTGGGCATCGACATCGGCGGCCTCGACCTCTGCATCCTGTGCGGTTATCCCGGCTCGGTCATGTCCGCCTGGCAGCGCGGCGGCCGCGTGGGCCGGGCCATGCGCGAATCGGCCGTGGTGCTCGTGGCCGGCGAGGACGCCCTGGACCAGTATTTCATGCGCCATCCCGCCGATTTCTTCGACCGGCCGCCGGAATCGGCCGTGATCAACCCCGAAAACCCGGTCATCGCCGCCCGCCACCTGGAATGCGCCGCGGCCGAGCTGCCCCTTGGCGCGGGCGAGCCCGCCTTTGCCGCACCGGCCCTGCGCCGGGAGATCGAAAAGCTCGAAGCCAGGGGGCTGCTCCTTCGCGACAAGGACGGCCAGCGCCTCTTCGCCGCGCGCAAGCGTCCCCACCGCGACGTCAACCTGCGCGGCTCGGGCGGCCAGTTCGCCATCGAGACGGCCTCGGGCGGCATCATCGGCCAGATCGACGAGATGCGCGCCTACCGCGAGACGCATCCCGGCGCGGTCTACATCCACCGCGGCGTCTCCTACCTCGTCGAAAGCCTGGACATTCCCGAGCGGCGCGTGCGCGTGGCCCCGGCCAAGGCCGACTACCACACCCGCGCGCGCGGCCAGAAGACCACCGAGATCCTGGAAGTCCTCGGCGAATCGTCCGTCGCCGGCGTGCCGGTCTTCCTCGGCCGGCTCAAGGTCACGGAGACGGTCACCGGCTACGAGCGCCGCGCCAACCGGGGCGGCCAGCTCCTTTCCATCGTGCCCCTCGATCTCCCCCCCATGGTGTTCGAAACCGAAGGCCTGTGGTGGATCATCCCGCAGGAGGTCCAAAACGAGCTCGACCGGCGGCTCTTCCATTTCATGGGCGCGATCCACGCCATGGAGCACGCCATGATCGGCATCCTGCCCCTGCTCGTGCTGACGGACAGAAACGACCTGGGCGGCATCTCCACGCCGCTCCACCCGCAGGTGGGGCGGGCGTGCGTCTTCATCTACGACGGCGCGCCCGGGGGTGTGGGGCTTTCGCGCATGGCGTTTGCCAAGGCGGACGAGGCGCTAAAGCGCACGCTCGCCGCCGTGGCCGGCTGCCCCTGNNTCCTGCGTCCATTCCCCCAAATGCGGCTCCGGCAACCGGCCCATCGACAAGGTCGCCTGCCGCTTCCTCCTGGAGGTTCTCATGTCCGGAAAATTCCCCGAAAAAGACGATTGCCGCCCGCAGTGCGCCGCGCCCGCGCAGCCGGCCGACGCCCCGGGCGCAGGCGAAACCTCCGCGCCGGCGATCAAACCCGCGCCGCCCGAGCGTTTCGGCGTGCTGGACGTGGAGACGCGCCGCGCCGCGGCCGACGTCGGCGGCTGGGGCAACGCCCACAAGATGGGCGTGTCCGTGGCCGTGCTCTACGATTCGGGCCTTAACGATTTCGTCGTCTACCGCCAGGAGGAGCTGCCCGCGCTCTACGAGGCCCTGGCACGCCTGAATCTCGTCGTCGGCTTCAACATCAACCGCTTCGACTACAAGGTGCTGGCCGGCGCGTCGCCTTTCAATCACCGCAGCCTGCCCACCCTGGACATCCTGGAAAAGGTCCACGCCCGCCTGGGCTACCGCCTGTCCCTGGACGGACTGGCCAAGGCCACGCTCGGCACGCCCAAGTCCGCCACGGGCCTCGACGCCCTGGCCTGGTGGAAGGAAGGCAAGATGGACGAAATCATCGCCTACTGCCGCCAGGACGTGGCCGTCACCCGCGACCTCTACCTCTTCGGCCGCGACAACGGCTACCTGCTGTTCAGCAACAAGGCCGGCAAAACCGTGCGGCTGCCCGTGGAGTGGAGTTAGGGTGAAGGGTGGGAAGGGGAAGGGAGAGAGGATGAAGAAATGCCTCCGGCGGCCAGGAGGGGCCGAGGGCCCCTCCTGGACCACCCCGAAAGGGGGGATTCCCGGACGGAGCGGCCATCGTGAGGGCGGTATTTTTCCGGGCAGGAAAGTGTGCTAGAGGATCGCAATGCAACCGCAAGCCCCTAGGAAACGTCCGTGTTGCGCATAGAGCATCTGGCCAAGTCCTACGCCCATAACGGCCACGCCCCGGCCTGCGCCCTGGCCGAGGTGAGCTTTTCCGTGCCGCGCGGCGCGTTCGTGTCGCTGCTCGGACCGTCGGGCTGCGGCAAGTCCACGCTGCTGCAATGCGTCTGCGGCCTGCTCGCCCCCACCTCCGGCCGCGTGCTCCTGGCCGAGCGGGAAGTCACGGGCCCGCCGCCGGAAATGGCGCTCATCTTCCAGAACGCGGCGGCCTCGCTTTTTCCCTGGATGACCGTGGCCGGCAACATCCGCTTCGTGCTGCGGCGCAAGCCCGGCTCGAAGAAGGACAAGGAGGAAGCGGCACAAAAGGCCCTTGCCGACGTGGGGCTTGCCGCATTTGCCGAGCGCTACCCCTGGCAGCTTTCCGGCGGCATGCAGCAGCGCGCCTCGATCGCCCGCGCGCTGTCGTTCGATCCAAAGTTGTTGCTGATGGACGAGCCGTTCNNTGCTGCTCGACGAGCCCTTCGCCTCGGTGGACGCGCAGACCCGCGAGGACCTCGAAGACCTGCTCGCCGGCGTGGCCGCGGCACAGGCCAAGACCGTGCTTTTCGTCACCCACGACATCGACGA
>DQED01000351.1 GCA_003525525.1 Desulfovibrio sp. | reverse complement strand
GTGCGCCACATCGAGATCCAGGTGGTGGCCGACATGTACGGCAACGTGTTCGCCTTTGACGAACGCGACTGTACCGTGCAGCGCAACCACCAGAAGCTCGTGGAGATCACGCCTTCGCCCTGGCGCGGCATGACCGACGAGCTGCGCCAGCGCCTCAAGGACTACGCCGAACGCCTGGTGCGCGAGACGGGCTACTATTCCCTGGCCACGGTGGAATTTCTGGTCGATGCCGACGGCGAGCCCTACCTGATCGAGGTCAACACCCGCCTGCAGGTGGAGCACGGCATCACCGAGTGCCGCTACGGCGTGGACCTCGTGGAAGAGCAGATCAACATCGCCTTCGGCGGCAAGCTGCGCTTCAACTGCGGCGACACGCAGCCGTTTTTGCACGCCATGCAGCTGCGCATCAACTGCGAGGACCCGAAAAACGGCTTTTCGCCCAACGCCGGCCTGATCGCCCGCTACCTCTCGCCCGGCGGCCAGGGCATCCGGCTCGATTCCTGCCTGTCGGCCGGCTACGAGTTTCCGACCCAGTACGACTCCGCCGGCGCGCTGCTCATCTCCTACGGCCGCAACTGGCCCAAGGTCGTGGCCGTCATGGAACGGGCGCTGCGCGAGTACATCATCGGCGGGCTCAAGACGACCATTCCCTTCCACCGCCAGATCCTGCGCAATCCGGATTTCATCAAGGGCGAATTCGCCACCAGGTTCATCAGCGACAATCCCTATCTGCTCAACTACCTCGACGAGGAACCCGAGGCGCTGCGCCTGTCCTGGCTCGTGTCCGACATCGCCGCGCGGGGCTACAACCCCCACGTCATGCTCGGCAAGTACCGCGGCCGCAGCGACTACCGCCTGGGCCGCTTCAGACCCTATCTGCCCGATGCCGATTTCCGCCGCCACGAGAGCCCCTATCCGCGCGGCGACCGCAAGGGCGTCCTCGACGTGGTGCGCGACTCGGGCAAGGTCCATTTCGTGGACACCACCTGCCGCGACATCACCCAGTCCAACAGCGGCAACCGCTTCCGCCTGGCCGAGGACGAACTGGTCGGCCCCTACCTCGACAACTGCGGCTTTCTCTCGCTCGAAAACGGCGGCGGCGCGCACTTCCACGTGGCCATGATGGCCAACATGACCTACCCCTTCACCGAGGCGGCGGAGTGGAACCGGTTCGCGCCCAAGACCCTCAAGCAGCTGCTCATCCGCTCGACCAACGTGCTCGGCTACAAGCCCCAGCCGCGCAACCTCATGCGCCTGACCGGCGAGATGATCTGCGAGCACTACGACATCATCCGCTGCTTCGATTTCCTCAACCACATCGACAACATGTATCCCTTCGCCGAGGTCGCCCTGTCACGCCCCGGCGTCATTTTCGAGCCGGCCATCTCCTTCTCCTACGCCCAGGGCTTCGACGTCGCCCATTATATGGGCGTGCTCGAGGCCATCCTCGACCAGGTGGCCAAGGCCGGCGGCATGACCAAGGCAAAGGCGGCGAAGAGCATCATCCTGTGCCTCAAGGACATGGCCGGCATGTGCCCGCCGCGCTTCGTCGCGGCCATGGTCGCGGCCATCCGCAAGGCCTACCCCGAACTCGTCCTCGACTACCACCGCCACTACACCGACGGCCTGTTCGTGCCGGCAGTGGGCGCGGCGGCCGCGGCCGGCTGCCACATCGTGGACACGGCGCTCGGCGCGTCCGTGCGCTGGTACGGCCAGGGCGAGGTGCTCTCCACCGCGGCCTACATCGAGGAGGACCTCGGCGTGCCCGTGGCCCTGACCAAGGCCGACAAGGACATGATCCGCTCCGCCAATTTCGTGCTCAAGCAGGTCATGCCCTATTACGACCGCTACACCGCCCCCTACTTCCAGGGCATCGACTACGACGTGGTCGAGCACGCCATGCCCGGCGGCGCGACCTCGTCCTCCCAGGAAGGGGCTATGAAGCAGGGCTACATCCACCTGCTTCCCTACATGCTCAAGTTCCTGGCCGGCACGCGCAAGATCGTGCGCTACCACGACGTCACCCCGGGCTCGCAGATCACCTGGAACACGGCGTTCCTGGCCGTGACCAGCGCCTACAAGGCCGGCGGCGAGCGGGCGGTCAGGGACATGCTCGAAGTGCTCGACGCCGTGTCGGAAAACTGCGACGAGTGCCTGACCCAGGCCGCCAAGCACGACCGCCTGCTGCTCTACGCCAACTGCAACGACGCCTTCCGCAACCTGCTGCTCGGCAAGTTCGGCAAGATGCCGCTCGGGTTCCCGCCGGACTGGGTCTACGAGAGCGCCTTCGGCGCGGACTGGAAGCAGGCCGTGGCCGAGCGCACCGAGGCGTCGCCCCTGGACAGCCTGGGCGAGGCGGACATGGAGGCCGAGATGGCGTCGCTGACCAAGCAGATCGGCCGCGAACCCACCAACGAGGAGTTCGTGCTCTACTTGAACCATCCGGGCGACGCGCTCAAGACCATCGAATTCCGCAAGAAGTTCGGCGATCCCAACAAGCTGCCCCTGGACGTCTGGTTCGAGGGTCTGGAGCCGGGCGAGGAGCTGCTTTTTTCCGACAGCCAGGGCAAGCCGCACCACATGGCGATCATGAACATCTCCCAGCCCGACGCCAGCGGCGCGGCCACGGTGCGCTATGTGCTCGATTCGGAGATTCTGACCCACCAGGTGCAGGTGGCCGCGCCCCAGGGCGGCGCCGCCGCGCCCAAGGTGGAGATGGCCGACCCGAAAAACCCCTACCACGTGGGCGCGCCGGTCTCCGGCGACCTCTGGGTCATGCAGGTCAGCCCCAACGACTATGTCAAGGCCGGGGAGGAACTCTTCAACATCTCGGTCATGAAACAGGAAAAATCCGTGGCATCCCCTGTTGACGCCATGGTCAAGCGGGTGCTCAAAAGCGCCGACTACGCCAACGACCGCAAGATGGTCCCGGTCCGCGAAGGCGAGCTCCTCGTCGAGCTCGGCCCCGTGACCCGCGACTGTCCGGCCTGCCGCCAGCCGGTAGCAGACGAGCATTACAAGTACTGCCCCAACTGCGGTCAGCAGGTGTAGGTTTCGCGACGAACATGTAACGGCGGCCGCTTGACGGAGCGGCCCGCCGACCCGGAAGAGACAAGGAGGGGAGAATGGCCAAGACAAAAGCCAAGGATACGCCGCGTCAGGAGGACGCCACGTCCGCCAAGCCCGCCAAACAAGGAGACGCGGCCATCGATACCGCCACCACGCTCATTCTCACCGGAGCCGACATCGTCGGCATCGGCGAAGAAGCCGAAATTCTCGTCGGAGGCAAGAACTACAATACGGCGCTCATCAGCCAGATCGCCGGCATCCGCGCGCCCCAGTTTCGGGCGGTGTCCTCCGTGGCCTTCCACCGCGTGCTCGACGAGACCAAGGTCAACGCGTCGCTGATCCGCGAAGTGGTCAACGACGGCTACCGCCGGGTCAACTGGAACGACGAGGAAGTCAACAGCGACCCGGAATATATGAAAAACCTCGTGCGCGACCTCGCCGAGGAAGCCAGGGGCAAGTTCGCCGACGCCTCGGGCACGGCCATCAAGCTGCGCACCTTCATCAACAACGTGGTCGAGGGCTTCGCCACCTCTCCCGAAGGCATCGACCAGCTGCGCAAACGCTCCGTGCTCGTCCAGGTCGCCATTCTCTCCGTCGATATGCCGGCCGAAGTCCGTGAGGCCGTATCCAACGCCTACAACGACATCTGCCGGGACGCCGGCCTCGAGGACGTCCCCGTGGCCGTGCGCTCCTCGGCCGCGGGCGAAGACAGCCGCAAGAAGGCTTTCGCCGGCCTCCAGGACACCTATCTCAACATCGTGGGCGCGGCCCAGGCCGTCAAGGCCTACCAGTGGGACTGCGCCTCGGCCTATAACCTGCGCTCCATGACCTACCGCCGCGAGGCCATCCTCGACGCCGTGGCCGCCGCCGAACGCACCGGCGACGACTCCATCGCCGAGAACGCCAAGATCGAGTGGGCCATCGAAAACACGTCCCTGTCCGTGTGCATCATGCGCATGATCAATCCGGTCATTTCCGGCACGGCCTTCGCCGCGGACACGGCCACCGGCTGCCGGGGCACCTCGCGCAACGACCTCGTGTCCATCGACGCCAGCTACGGCCTCGGCGAGGCCGTGGTCGGCGGCATGGTCACGCCCGACAAGCTCTTCGTCTTCCAGCGCGACGACGGGCCCGAGGTCGTGATCCGCAACATGGGCTACAAGGACAAGAAGATCGTCTATGACGACAAGGAAGGCGGCACCAAGCTCGTCAAGGTGAGCGACGAGGAGGCCTACCGCTGGGCGCTTTCCCTGGCCCAGGCCGAAGAGGTCGCTCGCGGCGTTCGCGCCATCAGCGTCGCCTACGGCGGCTGCATCATGGACACGGAATTCTGCATCGACCAGTCCGACCGGCTCTGGTTCGTGCAGGCCCGGCCCGAAACCCGCTGGAACGAGGAGCTCGAACGCCACCCGCACACCATCTTCATGCGCCGCATGGAAGTGGAGAAAAAGGCCGTGGCCACGGCCGAGGTCATCCTCGAGGGCAACGGCGCTTCGCGCGGGGCGGGGCAGGGCATGGTGCGCTTCCTGCGCTCGGCGCTCGAACTCAACAAGATCCAGAAGGGCGACGTGCTCGCCGCCGAACGCACCGACCCGGACATGGTGCCGGGCATGCGCGTGGCCTCGGCCATCCTGGCCGACGCCGGCGGCGACACCAGCCACGCCGCCATCACCTCCCGCGAACTCGGCATTCCTGCCGTCATCGGCATCCAGCGCGCCGAGACCCTGCGCGCCCTCGACGGCCAGTACGTGACCGTGGACGGCTCGCGCGGCTGCGTCTACCGGGGGCTTTTGCCCCTGCAGGAAGTCGGCGGCGAGATGGATTTGTCCCAGCTCCCGGCGACCAAGACCAAGGTCGGCCTGATCCTGGCCGACGTCGGGCAGGCGCTTTTCCTCTCCCGCCTGCGCAACGTCCCGGATTTCGAGGTGGGCCTGCTGCGCGCCGAGTTCATGCTCGGCAACATCGGCGTCCACCCCCAGGCCCTCGAAGCCTACGACAACGGCACCCTGCCGACGCTGATCGAGGCCAAGGTCAAGGAGCTCGACGCCAAGCTGACCAAGATCGTGCGCGAGCAGCTCGCGGCGGGCTTTATCAACGTGCAGATCAAGCTGCGCGGCTACGTCGGCCTCGTCACGGGTCTTGCCGGCGAGCTCGACGCCCTGGCCGACCATGCCGGCGCGCGCGGCACCGACGAAGTCATGGCCGTGCACCGCCAGATCCGCGAGCTGGAAAAGCGCCTCGACCACCACCTGGAAGAGGTCACCCGCCGCCTGGACCTGCTCAAGACCTCGGCGGACCTCGCCACCCACGTCGCCATCATCCTCGGCTACTGGGACGAACTCCAGGAAAAGGCCGTCGATCCCGACGCGATCAAGCGCCGCTACGAGATCAAGGCACGCATCGAAGAGCGCGCGGCGGCCGTGGCCGAAGACCCCATGGTCAAGGACACCCTGTCCAAGATCGCGGCCATGCGCCAGGAAGTGGCGCGCCAGGTCGGCATCAAGGGGCAGATCGACGACCTGCAGTCGCTTTTGGGCAAGATCCGCAAGCAGCTCTTCTCGCGCGGCTTCCGCAGCGGCAAGGAGCTCTACGTCCAGACGCTTTCCCAGGGACTGGGGCTTTTCGCCATGGCCTTCCACGGCAAGGCCATCCTCTACCGCACCACGGACTTCAAATCGAACGAATACCGCAACCTCCTCGGCGGCAGCCTGTTCGAGGCCGTGGAGGACAACCCCATGCTCGGCTACCGGGGCGTCTCGCGCAACATCCACGACTGGGAGATCGAGTCGTTCAAGCTCGCGCGCGGCATCTTCGGCGGCAAGAACCTGCACATCATGCTGCCCTTCGTGCGCACCGTGGAGGAGGCCACCTCCATGAAGCGCTACCTCGAGCGGGTGCACAAGCTGCACTCCGGCGACGACGGGCTCAAGATGTTCATCATGTCCGAGATTCCGAGCAACGCCATCCTGGCCAAGCAGTTCATCCAGGAGTTCGACGGCTTCTCCATCGGCTC
>DQED01000185.1 GCA_003525525.1 Desulfovibrio sp. | reverse complement strand
CGGACCGGGTCGCGGAGGTGGTGTGCGCCGACGCCGCGGGCGTGCGCACGCCCCTGGCGCACGCGGTCGTGGCACGGGACGCGGCGGGCGAGACGCTCATGGTCCCCCTGACGCCGTTTCCCCGCTTCCCCTTTTAACCGGACAGCGCGGCAGGGCAATCATGCACTACGATGTGATCCTCGTGTATCCGCCGATCATGATGCAGTACAAGGCCTCGGACCCGCCCTTCGGCGTGATGTACCTGGGCAGGGCCCTGCAGGATGCGGGCTACGACGTCGCCATCCTCGACCTCAACGTCCTGCGCTGGCCCAAGGAGCGGGTGGAGGCCTATTTCCGTGAGAATACGGCCTCGGTCATCGGCTTTAGCGGCATGACCACGGTCTATTATTACATCAAGTGGCTTTCCGGCCTGCTCAAGGAATTGCAACCCCAGGCCCGGCTCATCGGCGGTGGCAGCTTTGCCACGCCCTGCCCGGAACTCGTGCTGCGCCACCTGCCCCTCGACGCCGTTGTCGTGGGCGAGGGGGAGCCGGCCATCGTCCCGCTCGTGGAGGCCCTGCGCACGGGCGGTTCCCTGGCGGGCCTGCCCAACGTCGCCTGGCTCGACAACGGGACGTTCGTCCAGGGGCCGGCCGCGCGCATCGCCGACCTGGATACGGTGCCCTTTCCCGGCTACGACCTCGTGGACATGGACTACTACCTGCACTCCACCGGGAAGAGGCCGTCCCTCATGCATTACTGCGAACTGCGCGGCATTCCGCTTTCCAGCGTGAGCAACTACTTCATCATGTTCTCGCGGCGCGGCTGCCCGTTCAAGTGCAGCTTCTGCTACAGGAATTTCGGCAACAAGGTTACGGTGCACAGCGTCGATTATGTGATCGCGCACATCAAGTACGTGCGCGAACGCTTCGGCGTCAACAACATCGCCTTCTACGACGAGACGTTCAACGCGAACAGGAAGTGGCTTTTCGAATTCTGCGAAAGGACGCGCAAGGAGCTTCCCGACACCTACTACTGGGTGGGCGGCGCCCGCGCCGACCTGCTCGACCGGGAAGTCGTCGCGGAAATGCACAACTCCAACTTCTACGAGGTCTCCATCGGCGTGGAGTCCTTCGATGACCGCATTCTCAAGGAAATGGGCAAGGGCCTCACCTCGCGGATGCTCCTCGACGCGTTGACGCTGCTCAAGCAATACCACATGGCGCCGTCGTGCATGGGCCTGCTCTACGGCTTCCCGGGCGACGACGAGGAATCCCTGCGCAAGACCGTGGAGACGACGCGGCAATTGGGCATCCCGGGATATTTCCAGCTTCCGTTGCCGTTTCCGGGAACCAAGCTCTACAAGCGGCTGCGCAGCGAGGGCAGGCTGCAAGACGAGGAAGGCTTCCTGCTGACGCTTCGCGACGCCATGACCATGGATCTTTTCGTGAACCTGAGCCGTTATCCCGATGCGGAGCTCACGCGCATGGTCGCCGAGGCCAATGCGCAGGTCCAGAACGTGGGGCAAGGATGACATCGTGAAAAAGCTGTTTCGGAAAGTCAAAAACAAGCTGTCCCGGGCGTTGCTGCTGCTCGCCTGCATCCCCCTGGGGATCGGTTTCGTGGTCCTCGCCCTGGTTTCCCGCTTCGCGAAGCGGCCCATCGACGTCGGCCTCGGCCCCGAACCGATGATCAACAACATCTATCACAAAAAAGCGCTCCGGCATGCCGGGTACAGCGTCGAGACCTTCGTCAGCCATATCTACTTCATCACCGACGACTTCGATGTGAAATGCATCCGCAAGAACCTCGTCACGGCCTCCATGCGGCTCATGGTCATGGTCCTTTTCCGCTACCGCTGCATCTACATCTATTTCAACGGCGGCCCTCTGGCCTGGAGTCCTCTCAAACGGCTGGAGCCCTACCTCTACAAGCTCGCGGGCGTGAAGGTGTTGGTCATGCCCTACGGCGGCGACGTCAACGACATGACGCGCTGCCCCAATTACGCCTTTCGCCACGCCCTGGTCTCGGACTATCCCCTGTTCCAGAAGTTCCGCCGGCCGCATATCGTCCGCCAGATCGAGCGCTGGACCGAACATGCGGACATCGTGCTCTCCGGTTGCGACTGGGTGGATTACACCTACCACTGGGACGTGCTCACCCTGGCCCATTTCTCCATCGACACCACGGGCACGCGGGCGGTCTTCGACGCCGGGCGGCATGACGGCCCCTTGCGCATCCTGCACGCGCCCAACCACCAGATGATCAAGGGCACGAAGTACTTCGAGAAGGCGGTCGCGGAACTGCGCGAGGAAGGCGTGGATGTGGAGCTTGTGGTCGTCTCCAGGGTGCCCAACCACGAGGTCAGGCGCCTCATCGCCACGTGCGACGTCATCGCGGACCAGCTCGTGGTCGGCTGGTACGCGATGTTCGCCCTGGAGGCCATGGCCGCGGGCCGGCCCGTGCTGTGCTACCTGCGCCAGGACCTGATCGACCTGTACACGTTCGCGGAGCTCGTGGAGCCCGACGAGATCCCGATCATCCAATGCAACACCCGCAACGTGAAGGACGTCATCCGCGATCTGGCGCGCGACAGGGAGAAACTGGCGGCCATCGGCGAACGCTCCCGGGCCTACGCCGTCAAGCACCATTCGACCGAGGCCATCGGCGCGCTGTTCGACCGCCTCAACAGGAAGATGGGTATCGCGCCGCGTGGCCGCTAGGGCACGGAAGATCCTGCACCTGCCGACCGAGGTCGGCGGGAACGCCTACGGCCTGTCGCGGGGCGAGCGGGCCTGGGGCCGCGACTCCGAGGTCCTGGTCGCTTTCGGCAGTTCCTTCGGCTTTCCCGCGGACCGGGTTCTTTACACCGGCCCGTCGCCCAACCGCGGCGTCTACTGGCTGCGCCGGGCGCGCCTGGTCAGGGAATTTTTCGCGTTGCGCAAGGCCTACGACGTCTTCCACTTCAATTGCGGCACGACCCTGCTCGACCCGCACGGGCTCGGAAACCTCGTGGATCTGCCGTATTACGGCCGCGACAGCCTCAAGGTGTTCACCTACAACGGCTGCGACGCCCGCCAGAAATACACGACCATCCGCCGCTGCGGCTATTCCGCCTGCCACCGGGACGACTGCTACGGCGGCGTCTGCAACGACGGCGCGCGCGATGCGCTGCGGGCGCGGCGCATCCGCAAGGCGGCGCGCCATGCGGACCTCATCTTCGCGCTCAATCCCGACCTGTTCTGGACCTTGCCGCGGCAGACGCTCTTTTTGCCCTACACCATCGCCCGTTGGGACGCGATCGCGGCGAAACGGCCGGTCGCGCGCAAGGCCGTGCGCATCGTGCACGCGCCTTCCAACCGCGGCTGCAAGGGCAGCGCGGTGGTGCTCGGGGTGATGGAGAAGCTCCGGGCGCGCTACGGCGACAGGCTCGAATTCACGCTCGTCGAGGGCCGCTCCAACGCGCAGGCGCTGCGGCTCTACGCCGAGGCGGACCTGCTCATCGACCAGCTCTACGTGGGCTGGTACGGGGCCGTGGCCGTGGAGGCCATGAAAATGGGCGTGCCGGTGCTGGCCTACATCCGCGACGAGGATCTGCGCTTTTTGCCCGGAGCCATGGCGCGCGATTGCCGCGAACTGTTCCCGCCGGTCACGGCGGACACCCTGGAAGACGCGCTGTGCGCGCTCCTCGACAACCCCGGCCTGCTGGACAGGGCCGCGCGCCAGTCGCTGGAGTATGTCCATGCTTGGCACGATCCCGTGAAAGTGGCACGATATGTGCTTGACAAATATGAGGAAGCTTTTGCCGCCAGACGCGCCAGGGCATGAGCCCGGGCGCGGGGCAGGCGGCAACGTACGGGAACGCTATGTGCGGCATCGCAGCCATCATTTCCAGGACCGGCAAGCCGGTCGATCCCTATGCGCTCAAGGCGATGAACGACGCCCTGGCGCACCGCGGGCCGGATGATTCCGGGTACGCCCTGCTGACGCCAAGCCCCACCAGGGACGGCCGGGGCGGCAGTTGCGCCGTGTTCACGGACCCGCAGTTCCGGCACGCCAACCAGCATATCGCCCCTTTCGGCGGCGAGTTCTTCCACGCGCAGTGCGACAAGGCCCGCCACGCCGTCGGCCTCGCCCACCGCCGCCTCGCCATCATCGACCTCGCGCCCTCGGGGCACCAGCCCATGCACACGGTCAACAACCGCTACTGGATCGTGTTCAACGGCGAGATCTACAACTACCGGGAACTGCGTCGCGAACTCGAGGCCAAGGGCCGTTTTTTTCAGAGCGCCAGCGACACCGAGGTGCTGCTCCAGCTCTGGGACGAATACGGCGAAGCCTGCCTGCCCATGCTCAACGGCATGTTCGCGGCCCTGGTCTGCGATCTGGTGACCGGCGACGTCGCGGTCTTTCGCGACCGCTGCGGCATCAAGCCCGTGTACTACGCCGTGACCGACGATTTCGTCCTCGTCGCCAGCGAGCCCAAGGGCATTCTCCTGTCCGGACTGCTCGACGTGGGCATCGATCCCGACGCGGTCTGGGAGTACTTCACCTTCCAGAACGTCTTTTCCGACCGCACGCTTTTTTCCGGCGTCAGGCTGCTCGAACCCGGCTGCCTGCTGTCGCTTGCCGCGCTGGCCGCAGGGGAGCCGCGGCGGGGCCGTTATTGCGATCCGCTGCAGCCGACGCAGAACCTCGGCGCGGTCGGTTTCGAGGGCATCTGCGAGCGGGTGTCCGACACGTTCGAGCGTTGCGTGCGCCGCCAGCTGGTCAGCGACGTCAAGGTGGGCGCGTATCTCTCCGGCGGCATGGACAGCGGCTCCATCGTCGCCGTGGCCTGCCGGCGGTTCCTGCGCATGTACACGTTCACCTGCGGCTTCGACCTTTCCAACGTGCTCGGCATCGAGCAGGGCTTCGACGAACGCCGGGAATCCGAAGCGCTTTCGCATCTGCTCCAGACCGAACACTACGAAGTCGTCCTGCATTCCGGGGACATGCAGGCCGCCCTCGAAACCCTCACCTGGCACGTGGACGACCTGCGCGTGGGCATGTGCCACCAGAACTGGTACGCCGCCAAGCTGGCCAGCAAGTTCGTCAAGGTCTGCCTGTCCGGCACGGGCGGGGACGAGCTTTTCGCCGGCTATCCCTGGCGCTACCAGAGGGCCCTGGACTGGAGCGGGTTCCCCTCGTTCGAGGAGGCGTACTTTTCCTCGTGGCACCGGCTGTTGCCCCCGGACGAACTCCCGGCGCTTTTTTCCGGCGACCTGCAGGGGAACCGCGACGCCGCGCGGGCGAGTTTTCGCGCCGCGCTGGGGCAATGCCGCGGGAGCGGCGCGGACGGGCCCGCGTCCGACCGCCTGCGCCAGGTGCTGCGCTTCGAGTTCAACACCTTCCTGCACGGTCTGTTGACCATCGAGGACAAGATCAGCATGGCGCACGGCATGGAGGTGCGGGTGCCGTTTCTGGACAACGAGCTTGTCGCCCTGGCCGCGAACATCCCGGCGGCCCTCAACGTGTGCATGGAAAACGTCAACGCCGGCTGCGGGCGCCACATCCGGACCAGCGACGGCAAGCGCGTGCTGCGGCGCGCCATGGAGCGCTACCTGCCCGGCATGTACACGCGCAAGGCCAAGCAGGGCTTTTCGCCGCCGGACGAGAACTGGTACCGCGGTCCGAGCATGGAATACATCAAGAGCATCCTGCTCGATCCGCGCACGACCGGCCGGTGCTGGTTCGACGCGCGCCAGGTGGAGCAAAAGCTCCACGACCATTTCGAAGGGCGCTGCAACCGGCGGTTGCTCATCTGGTCCCTGCTGGTCTTCGAATGGCTCCAGCGCCACTACGTGGACCGGCCCGCCGTGACGCCGGCCCGCAGCGGAGGATGACGCGTTGCACATACTCATCGTCGGCGGCACGGGGTTTCTCGGCAGCCATCTGCGCCGCGCGTGCGCCGCGCTGGGCCATACGGTGCATTTCACCGGGCGCGGCCCGAGCGCCGAGGCCGGGCATTTGCGCTGCGACATCGCCCGGGACGCTCTCGTGCTGCCCGAAGCCGTGGACGTGGCCTATTACCTCGCCCAGGCCGACAGCTATGCCGATTTTCCGGATACCGCGGCGAACATCTTCGGCGTCAACGCCCTCGGGGCGGTGAAGGCGGCCGTGGCGGCCAGGAATGCGGGCTGCCGGGCGTTTTTCTACGCCTCCACGGGAAACGTCTACGCTCCCTCGTTTCTTGCGTGCGACGAACGCGCGCCGCTCGACCGCGGCACGCCCTACGCCCTGAGCAAGATCCACGCGGAGGAGGCGCTGGGGCTCGTCGCGGACGCGCGCATGCAGGTCTGCGCCTTCCGGGTGTTCGGCCTGTTCGGCTCCACGCAGACGAGCAAGCTCGCGGCGCGGCTGCTCAAGGGCGTCCACGAAGGCCGACCCGTCGCCCTGGCCCCGACCGCGGCGGAGATCGCCGCGGGCCG
>DQED01000062.1 GCA_003525525.1 Desulfovibrio sp. | reverse complement strand
ACATGCCCGAGACGCGGCTTGCGGACCGGCGCAGGAGCCTGTCGCTTGCGCGCCTGCTGCCGCTTCTCGCGCGCGACGACGTCGCCTGCGTCAGCCTGCAAATGGGCGAGGCCGCGGGCCAGATCCGGGAACTCGGGCTTGAGGGCAGGCTCGCCGACTCCATGGGCGGCGTGCGGGACTTCATGGACACGGCGGCCATCGTGGCCGGGCTTGACCTCGTCGTCTCCGTGGATACGGCCGTCGTGCATCTGGCCGGTGCGCTCGGGCGGCCGGTATGGGTGTTGTCGCGCTTCGACGCCTGCTGGCGGTGGCTTTGCAACCGGGAGACGAATCCGTGGTATCCCGGGGCGCGGGTGTTCGGCCAGCCCGCGCCCGGGGACTGGGACGCGGTCGTGGCGCGGGTCGCGGCGGAATTGGCGCGTTTTGCGCGGGAGCGGCAGTGAAAACCATGCGGCAAAGGGGGCGGGGATGCGCGGGATGATGCTGGCGGCGCTCGGCGTCGTCGCGCTTTGCGCGGCGCTGTGCGGACAGGCGGCGGCCGGCAAGGTGCAGGTCACGCCGCAGATGCGCAAGGTGCTGACGGAAAAGCTGACGCAGCAATGCCTGGCGCAGGAGGCGGAGTTCGCCCGCAAGGGCTACACCCGGGCGCAGACCGCCGCCATTTGCCGCTGCGCCATGCAGCAGACCGGGGCGCTTCTCAATTCCAACACCGTGGACTACATCCTGACCCACGGCGTCATGCCGCCGGACATGCAGCGCAAGGCCGCCTCGGCCACCGGAGCCTGCATCAAAGCCCACACCGGCAAGCCGGCCCCGTAGCGTATTTCCTTCCGGCTTGGGGCCTGTCGCGCCCCCCGCCGAGGGGGGCCGGGGGCATCATGCCCCCCGGCNNGGGTTCGGGGCAGCGCCCCGATTCTCTCCTCTTTCCTTCTTCTCTCCCTATTCCACTTTCACCAGCTCGTACTGCGGCGTGCCGAGGCCGACGGCCGCGCCGTGGGCGAAGGTCACGTCGCCGCGCGTCCATTTCCACAGCGCCGCGAACTTGTCCTCGCCCGGGTCCGGGCCGTGTTCGAGCTTGCAGTCCGGGCAGGCGGCCTGGGCATTGACGAGGTCCAGGCAGGCCCTGTCCAGGGCGACCGGGTCGGTCGAGGCCAGAAAGCCGATGTCCGGCACGATGGGCGCGTCGGACCAGGGCACGCAGTCGCAGTCCGGGGTGACGTTGGTGAGGAAATTGAAAAACGCGGTCTTGCCCGGTTTGCCGATGACCGCGCCCAGGGCGTATTCCACCAGCCGCTCCATGAACGGCACGATTTCCGTGTGCCAGTCGATGCGCATGGCCTTTTTCGGGCACACGGTGAGGCATTCGCCGCAGCCGATGCACAGCGCCTTGTCGATGACGGCCTTCTTGTCGTCCATGGCCGCCGCGCCGGCCGGGCACACGCGCACGCACTCGCGGCAGCCGATGCATTTCTTCGGCTCCACCACGAAGCGCACGCTGTGCTGGTCCTGCTTGCCGGCGCGCGTCGCGCAGCCCATGCCCAGGTTCTTGACCGCGCCGCCGAAGCCCGCCAGTTCGTGTCCCTTGAAATGGGACAGCACGATCAGGCTGTCGGCGCGCGCGATGTCGCCGGCGATCTTCACCTTTTCGAAGTGCTTGCCCGGGATGGCCACCTCGATGACGTTGCTGCTGTCCAGGCCGTCGGCGATGATGACCGGCGCGCCGAGCACGGCGTAGTCGAAGCCGTGTTCCACGGCCGTGGCGATGTGATCCACGGCGTTGCGGCGGCTGCCGGTATAAAGGGTGTTGGTGTCGGTGACGAAGGGCCGGCCGCCGCGCGCCTTGACCAGCTCGACCACGGCGCGCACGTGGCTCGGGCTTATGTGGGTGTCGCAGCCGCGTTCGCCGAAATGGACCTTGATCGCCGTCAGGTCGCCCCTGGCGACGGTATCGGCGAATCCGGCGGCCTCGAAGAGCTTTTTGATCTTGGCCGTGCGGTTTTTGTTGGCCGCGCGGGCGCGCAGGTCGGCGAAGCAGACCTTGGCGGGCTCGCGCGTGGCGTCATTTGGCATCGGGTACGTCCTTGTCGGGCGCGCCGGCCGCAGACGGCGCGCCCGCTTTGCGCTCCAGGGCGTCGAGGCGCTCGGTTAGCCGGGCCAGGGCCTCGCGCTGCTCCCGGCGCTGCGTTTGGAGAAATTCCTCGAGCACGGGCGCTGTGCGCAGGTGCAGGTCGGCTTGCGGGAAGGCGATTTCGATGCCCGCCTCGCGGAAAAGCCGGTCGATGGCTTCGCGGATGGCGCACGTCTGCGTCACGGCGTTCGAGACGTCGGCCAGCCAGACGCGCAGCCGGAAGTCCAGGGTGCTCGCGCCGAAGTCCCAGTGCAGCACGGCCGGGGCCGGGTTGCCGAGCACGGCCGGGCACTCGGCCGCCGCGGCAAGGAGCAGCTCGCGCACCCTGGCCGTGTCCGAACCGTAGGCCACGCCCACGCAGATGTCGCGGCGCACGCTCGGGTCCTTGTGGCTCCAGTTGACGATCTTGCCGGAGATGAGCTCGGAATTGGGCACGAACACCGTGGCGTTCTCCAGGGTGAGCACCTCGGTGTTGCGGATGTTGACTTCCTTGACCACGCCCCAGGTGTCGCCGAGCTGGATGGTGTCCCCGGCCTGGACGGAGCGGCCGAAGAGCAGGATCAGGCCGCTGATGAAATTGTTGACCATGGTCTGCATGCCGAAGCCGATGCCGACCGACAGGCCGCCGGCCACGACGGCCACGCTGGTCAGGGAGAGCCCGAGCACGGACATGACGTACAGGACGTAAAGCCCCCACCAGGCGTAGCTGTTGATGGTGAGAAGCGAATCCTTGGCGCCGCGCTCCACGGCGCGGCGGCGGCTGGCCACTTCGGCGATGAAGGTGGCCGTGAGCGCGATCATGGCCTTGGTGACGTAGAAGCCGATAAGCAGCAGCGCCAGCTTCTTGAGGCTGATGCCCACGGATTCCACCTGCGTTTCCGTGGTGAGGATCTCCAGGAACACGTTCTCGCCGCCGAACTGGGTGGAGAGCAGCCACAGGAAGCAGAACAGGAAACACAGGAAGAAGAACGGGTAGCCCGCGCCCGCGGCGATGCCGAGCAGCACCGGCGTTTTGCCCTTGTGGTGTTCGACCATGCGCTGGCCGAGCAGGCCCGTGGTGAGGCTCGAGAAACGCAGGGCGAGCGTCACGTAGAAAAGCGCCGAGGCGCACAGGATCGCGGTCTGCGGCAGGCCGCACAGGGCCACGACGGCCACGGCGGGCAACAGCAGGGTCTGCGCCCGGGTGATGCCCCGGTCCAGATGCTGGTTGGGCGGCGTCCGGCGGTGCCGCCGGTTGCAGATCAGGGTCGCGATCAGGAGCCAGACGACGAGGATCGGCGTCATGAGCACTTCGGGCACACGCACCGCCTCGAGGAACAGCCCCAGGGCGAAAAGTCGCCAGGTGGGCCAGAGCACGGGCGGATGGTAGGTCCCGGGGCGCGTCTGGCGCAGCCGCGTCACGTGGACCAGGGCGGCGGTGAGCGCGATTTCGCCGATGGAACTCAAGGTGGTGAAAAGGAAAAACGGCGCGCCGTGCGAAAGCGCCATGAAAAAAACGCCTCCGGCCACGCAGAGCGCCGTCTTGGGCAGGCTGCCCCGGGCGGGGCCGGACAGGCGGCCGCGCCGGGCGGCGAGGAAGATCGCGCCGAGCGAGACGGCAAGGACCGCCAGCGCCGAAAACGCCGCCGCCCACAGCGCCTTGCGCATCACTTCCTGGTTGTGGGGCGTGGCGAGCAGTTCCGAGCCGAGATTGCGCCACAGTTCCCAGTCCTCCATGTCCTGGTCCAGGATCTTGAGGAAGCGGGGCGAGAAGGGAGTGGGGAAGGTCTCGGTGTAGTAGCCCTTCCAGGCCGGGGTCAGGGAGGCGGAGAGTTCCGTTTCCGCGGTCCTGACCTGGGCGTCCAGTTCGCGCAGCGGCGCGGTCTGGGCGGCGATGGCGTCGCGCATGGCCGCGACCTGGCCGCTCAGTTCGGCCATGGAGTCGCGCGAGGGCTCGATGTCCTTGCGGAAGCGTTCCGGAATCTCCTGGTTGGCCAGTTCCGTCAGCCGCTCCTTGAAGCTGTCGAGCAGGGCCACGCTCTGCTCGAGGTTTGCCCAGGCCTGTTCGGGCCGTTGGGAGAGCCGCGTCACGTCCTGGCGCAGGCGCGAGAATCCGGCCAGCGCGTCGCGGATCTCCCAGGGGTCCGAGGCCGTGGCCTGCCACAGGGCGAGCCGGGCGCGCTCGTGGGTCAGCCGTTCCATTTCCAGGGTTTCGCTGGCGGCCTCGGCGAGGTAGCGCGTCTTGTAGGCCGCCAACCGCTGGTGGATGAGCTGGTCCTGCTTGCGCAGCGTGTCGAGGATCAGTTGCCAGTCGGTGTCGTCGAAGGCGAAAAGCGGGACCGCGCCGGCAAAGACCAGCGCGAGGGCGCAAAGGAGCGTGAAGACGGCGCGGCGGGGCGTCATGCCACGCTTGATACGGGCAAACGGCCCCGGCTGTCCATGGGGGGTCAGCGCGGCCCGTCCTTCCTGCCGCCGTGGCCCACGGCCCAGTCGATCTGCCGGCACACGCCCATGAGCAGGTT
>DQED01000211.1:213-16306 GCA_003525525.1 Desulfovibrio sp. | reverse complement strand
ACAGCCGCAAGGTCGACCAGGAAAAGGAAATGATCGAGGAGCTGTGCCGGCAGCTCGGCACCCAGATGATCCACTTCATGCCGCGTGAAAACCAGGTGCAGCGCGCCGAGATCAACCGCAAGACCGTCATCGACTACTCGCCCGAGCACCCGCAGGCCGACGAATACCGCGCCCTGGCGAAAAAGATCGACGCCAACGACATGTTCGTCATCCCCAAGCCGATCGAGATCAACACCCTGGAAAAGCTGCTCATCGACTTCGGCATCTCCAACTAGGCGCGACCCTCGCAACCTTCCACCGCCATTGCGCACACGACTTTAAGGAGCTTCGATATGCAGACCATGGTGAGAGCCATCGTTCGTCCCGAGAAATGCGATGACGTCCTGGCAGCCCTGATGGACGCCGGCTTCCCGGCAGTGACCAAGTTCAACGTGGCCGGGCGCGGCAAGCAGCGCGGCATCAAGATCGGCGAGATCCAGTACGACGAGATTCCCAAAGTGATGCTGATCTGCGTCGTGGACGACAAGGACAAGGAATTCGTGGTCAAGACGATCATGGAAAGCGCGCGCACCGGCGCCAAGGGCGCCTTCGGCGACGGCAAGATCTTCGTGAGCCCGGTAGAAGAGATGTACACCATTTCGTCCGGCGTGAAGGAATCCTAGGGAGGACGTCATGAAGGAGATCATGGCGGTCATCCGCATGAACAAGATGAACCAGACCAAGAAGGCCCTCGCCGACGCCGGCATCCCGGCCTTCGTGGCCCGCGAGGGCTACGGCCGCGGCAAGGGCCTGGTCAACCAGGCGGTGCTCGAAGGCGCGGCCGCCGGCAACGAGGAGGCCATCGCCCTGCTCGGCACCAAGGGCCGCCTCTACCCCAAGCGCATCATCTCCCTGGTGGTGCCCGACGACAAAGTGCAGCCGGCCGTGGATGTGCTGATTTCCGTCAACAAGACCGGCCAGGCCGGCGACGGCAAGATCTTCGTGATGCCCGTCTCCGATTCCATCCGTGTCCGGACCGGCGAAGAAGGCGACGCGGCCATCGTCTAACGCAGGCGCGGCGGACGTCCCCGGACCGTTACAGAGCTAATGAGGTAGCATCGAGATGAGCACCAAGCCCACCAATGTCGAAGAGATCAAAAAGGAATTGATCGCCAGGATGCCCACCAAGGTCGCGCGCAAGCGGGCCAAGGCCATGACCCCGGGCGCCGAGGGCGGCGATATCCCTGAAATCCAGGCCAACGTCCGCACCATTCCGGGCATCATCACCCAGCGCGGCTGCACCTATGCCGGCTGCAAGGGCGTGGTCCTCGGGCCCTCCCGGGACATCGTCAACCTGACCCATGGCCCTATCGGCTGCGGCTTCTATTCCTGGCTCACCCGCCGCAACCAGACCGACGCCGGCCCCGACGGGGACAACTACATCCCCTATGCCTTCTCCACGGACATGACCGAACACGACATCGTGTTCGGCGGCATGAAGAAGCTCGCCGCAGCCATCCAGGAAGCCTACGACAACTTCCATCCCCGGGCCGTTTCGATCTTCTCCACCTGCCCGGTGGGCCTGATCGGCGACGACATCCACGCCGTGGCCCGGCAGATGCAGGAAAAGCTCGGCATCACCGTCTTCGCCAACTCCTGCGAAGGCTACAAGGGCGTGTCCCAGTCCGCCGGCCACCACATCGCCAACAACCAGATCATGAAGCACATCATCGGCACCGATGACGAAACGCCTGTCGAGGGCAAGTTCAAGGTCAACATCCTCGGCGAGTACAACATCGGCGGCGACGCTTTCGAGATCGAGCGCATCCTGGAAAAGTGCGGCTTCACCCTGATCGCCACGTTCTCCGGCAACTCCACGGTGGATTCCTTCCGCATCGCCCACAAGGCCGACCTCAACACCGTCATGTGCCACCGTTCGCTCAACTACGTGGCCGAGATGATGGAAACCAAGTTCGGCATCCCCTGGATCAAGATCAACTTCATCGGTGCCGCGGCCACGGCCAAGTCGCTGCGCCGCATGGCCGCCTACTTCGAGGACCAGGAACTCATCGACCGCGTCGAGAAGGTCATCGAAGAGGAGATGCTCGAGGTCAAGAAGGTCGTGGACGAGGTCCGTCCGCGCACCGAAGGCAAGACCGCCATGCTCTTCGTCGGCGGCTCCCGCGCCCACCACTACCAGGAGCTCTTCGGCGAGCTCGGCATGGAGATCCTCGGCGCGGGCTACGAGTTCGCCCACCGCGACGACTACGAAGGCCGCCACGTGCTGCCCAACATCAAGGTCGACGCCGACTCCCGCAACATCGAGGAGTTGGAGATCGCGCCCGATCCGACCCGCTACCAGCCCCGCAAGACCCCCGAGCAGATCGAGGCGCTCAAGGCCAAGGGCCTGGAGTTCAAGGGCTATGAAGGCATGATCGGCGGGATGAAAAAGGACTCGATGGTCATCGACGACATCAACCACTACGAGACCGAGAAGATCATCGAGATCATGAAGCCCGACATCTTCTGCGCCGGCATCAAGGAAAAGTACATCATCCAGAAGATGGGCGTGCCGCTCAAGCAGTTGCACAACTACGACATGGGCGGTCCCTACGCCGGCTTCAAGGGTGCCATCAACTGGTACCACGACATCGACCGTATGGTGAACACCAAGGTCTGGCAGCTGATGAAGGCCCCCTGGCAGAGCGACGGTCCCGAACTCGAAGCCAGCTACGTGGCCCAGTAAGACCGCTTTTCACGAGAAAGGAATGCATCATGGCACTGCTTAGACACACCACCGGCGAGATCAAGGAACGCAAGGCGCTCACCGTCAACCCGGCCAAGACCTGCCAGCCCGTGGGCGCGATGTACGCCGCCCTCGGCGTCAAGGGCTGCTTCCCCCACAGCCACGGCTCCCAGGGATGCTGCGCCTACCACCGCTCGGCCCTGACCCGCCACTACAAGGAACCCGTGATCGCCGGCACCTCGTCGTTCACCGAAGGCTCCTCGGTCTTCGGCGGCCAGTCGAACCTGATCTCGGCCATCGACAACATCTTCACGGTGTACGATCCCGACGTCATCGCCATCCACACCACCTGCCTCTCCGAAACCATCGGCGACGACCTGCTCCAGATCTCGCAGAAGGCCAAGGACGACGGCAAGGTGCCGGAAGGCAAGTACATCGTCTACGCCAGCACCCCGAGCTACGTCGGCACCCACGTCACCGGCTACGCGAACATGGTCAAGGGCATCATCAAGGGCTTCGTCAAAAAGACCGGGACGCCCACGGGCAAGATCAACATCATCCCGGGCTTCTGCGAACCCTCGGACATGGCCGAGATGCGCCGCCTGGCCGCCATGATGGGCATCGAGATCGTCATGGCGCCCGACACCAACGGCGTGCTCAACGGCCCGCTCACCGGCCATTACGAGATGTATCCCAACGCCGGTGCCACGCCCGCGGACATCGCCACCATGGGCGACGCCAAGGCCAGCATCGGCCTGGGCCGCTGGGCCACCACCGACGCCGTCAACTACCTGGACTCCGAGTTCAAGGTCCCGGGCACCGTCCTCGGCCTGCCCATCGGCCTGCTCGCCACGGACCGCTACGTGGACGCCCTGCGCAAGATCTCCGGCAAGACCGTGCCCGAAGCCATCAACTTCGAACGCGGCCAGGTCGTGGACGTCATCTCCGACTACACCCAGTACCTCTATGGCAAGAAAGTCGCCATCGCCGGCGATCCGGACCAGGTACTGGCGCTGGTGGAATTCTGCGTCACCCTGGGCATGATTCCGGCCTACACCGTCTCGGGCACCGCCGGGAAGTACTTTGAAGAGCGCATGACCGAGCTGCTCAAGGACGTGCCCTACGACTGCAAGTTCAAGAACGGCGAACAGGCCGACATGTACCTGCTGCACCAGTGGATCAAGAACGACCCGGTCGACCTGCTCATCGGCAACACCTACATGAAGTACATCGCCCGCGACGAGGACATCCCGCTCGTGCGCCACGGCTTCCCGATCCTCGACCGCGTGGGACACCAGTACTTCCCGTCCGTCGGCTACTCCGGCGCCCTGCGCCTCTTGGACAAGATCCTGGGCCTGCTCATGGATCGCCAGGACCGCGACGCCCCCGAAACCCGCTTCGAACTGCAGATGTAACCGGAACCGCAACATCAAGGGAGACGTGACGCATGGCCATCGAGAAGCCCAGGTACCTGATCAACGTCTGCGCGAGCTTTCGCGTCAAGGGCGAAGCCAAGGGCATCTGCCACAAGAAAGGCTCGCACAACCTCCTCGGCTACTTCGAGGAAGGCGTCCTCGACCGGGACATCGACGCCCGCATCGTCAGCACCGGCTGCATGAAGCAGTGCGAGGAAGGCCCGATCGTGGTGGTGATGCCCGAGAACTGGTGGTACCGCGGGGTCGACAGCGAGGACAAGGTGGACGACATCCTCGACGCTCTGGAAAAGGGCGAGCCCTGTGAGGACCACCTGCTGCCCTAATCGAACCGGTTCGCCAACCGCTTGGATGGACACCCATACAAAAGCCGCCCCGCTGTCACGGACCAGCGGGGCGGCTTCGTTTTTTTTCCCCTTCGCCCGTTCCGGCTCAGATGCCGCCGCCGTCGGTGATGACCGCGCCGCCGGGATGCTGCTGGATCAGGCGCGAATAGGGCGGCACGTCGGTCGTCACCCAGACGTTGCCGCCGATGACCGACCCCTTGCCTATGGTGACGCGGCCAAGCACGGTCGCGCCGGCGTAGACCGTCACGTCGTCCTCCACGATGGGGTGGCGCGCGATGCCCTTGACGAGCTTGCCCTGCTCGTCCTTGGGGAAGCTCTTGGCCCCGAGCGTCACGCCCTGATAGAGGCGCACGCCGTCGCCGATGACGCAGGTCTCGCCGATGACCGTGCCCGTGCCGTGGTCGATGAAAAACCGCCGGCCGATGGTCGCTCCGGGGTGGATGTCGATGCCCGTGGCCGAATGGGCCATTTCGCTGATGATGCGCGGGATGAGGTCCACGCCGAGGCGGAAGAGCTCGTGGGCCACGCGGTGGTGGGTGAGCGCCGTGAGGCTCGGGTAGCAGAAGATGGTCTCGCCCGGCGATCGCGAGGCCGGATCGCCCTCGTAGGCGGCCTGGGCGTCCTCGGCGAGGCATTCGCGGATGTCCGGCAGGCGCATGAGGAACTCGCCGGCGAGCTTTCTCGCCCGGTCCTCGCATTCCTGGCAGTTGCCCGCGCCGTCGAGTTCGCAGAAAAAGCAGTAGCCCCGCCGCACCTGGTCCGTGAGCAGCCGGTAGATGGCGTCGAGGTTGGCCCCGATGTGGAAGCGCATGTTTTCCGGGGTGATGTCGGAGTGGCCGAAATAGCCTGGAAAGATCACCGCGCGCAGGCGCTGCATGAGCTCGGCGAGCACGGGAATCGCGGGCATGGGCTCGTCGTGCAGCGGGCGGTGGTAGACCTTCTCGTAGGAGGCCTCCGCGCACAGCATCTCGGCCACCCATTCCACGGGCGTATGCTTCCTGCCCCTGGGGCGTCTGGTTTCGGACACGGCGCTCAGCCCTCCTCGGCGAAAAGCGGCGTGGACAGGTAGCGCTCGCCCGTGTCGCAGACGATGAAGACCACGATCTTGCCGGCGTTTTCCGGCCGCCTGGCGATCTCCAGCGCGGCGAAGGCGTTGGCCCCGGAGGAAATGCCGCACAGGATGCCCTCCTCGCGCAGGAGCCGGCGCGCCGTCGCCAGGGCGTCCTCGTTTTTCACGGGAAAGACCTCGTCCACGATGCCCATGTCCAGCACCTCCGGCACGAACCCGGCCCCGATGCCCTGGATGGCGTGCATGCCGGGCTTGCCGCCGGCAAGCACCGGCGAGGAGGCCGGCTCCACGGCCACGGCCCGCACCGCGGGCTTTTGGGCCTTGAGCGCCCGGGCCACGCCCGTCAGCGTCCCGCCCGTGCCGACGCCGGCCACGAACACGTCCACCAGGCCGTCGGTGTCTTCCCAGATCTCCGGCCCCGTGGTGCGGGCATGGGCCTCGGGATTGGCCGGGTTGGAAAACTGCATGGGCATGAACGCCCCGGGCAGCTCGGCCACCAGCGCCTGCGCCTTTTCCACGGCCCCCTTCATGCCCTGGGCCGCCGGGGTCAGGACCAGCTCGGCCCCGAAACCGCGCAACAGCGCCCGCCGCTCCACGCTCATGGATTCGGGCATGGTGAGCATGAGCTTGTAGCCGCGCACGGCGCACATGAACGCGAGCCCCACGCCCGTATTGCCCGAGGTCGGCTCGACGATGACCGCGCCCGGGGCGATTTTCCCCTCGCGTTCGGCGGCCCGGATCATGGCCACGCCGATGCGGTCCTTGACCGACGAGCAGGGGTTGAAGGATTCGAGCTTGGCGGCGACCCGGGCCACGCAGCCCTCGGCCAGCCGGGTCAACCAGACCATGGGCGTGGCCCCGACGAGTTCGGTCATATCGGCGGCGATGCGCATCGCGTTCTCCTTGGCGACGATTTCCCGGCGCGGGCGCGGCGGCGCGTCCGGCCGGAGGAGAACATAACGCATTCGCGCGCCGGACGCATCCCCGCGCAAGCGTCCCAATGCCGCTCCCGGCGCGGCATCGCCGCGGGGCTTGACGCCACGCGCGTTTTCAGTGACGTCATGCGCCGTCGGCGCGAAGACGCCTCCCCGCCGGCCCGTCCCGGGCCGACGTCGCAAACGGCCTGCCCGCGCGGAACCACCATGCGCTTCAAACCCGTCTTCTACACCTGCCTGATCCTCGCCGCGCTCACCGCGGGGCTCTTTTTCGAAACCATGGAGCCGGGCAGACGCCTGGACGCCTGGACTTCCGACCTGTGGCACGTGCTCGCAGGCAAGCGCCGCGATCCGCAGCACGTCGCCGTGGCCCTGCTCGACGACGAGGCGCTCGCCGCCGAGCCCGACCGGCCGCTGGTCTTCTGGGGGCCGCTTTACGCCAAGGTGCTGGCCGTGCTGCGCCAGGTCGGCGTGGCGGCCGTCGGCATGGACATCCAGCCGGCGCTGTCCCCTGTCACCTGGATGGACATGATCGGCGCCGAGGCCAGCCGCGACTTCGACCGGCAGTTCATGCTGGAACTGGCCAAGGGCAAGGTCATCCTGGCCGCAAGCGTCTCCACCGAATCCGGCGAGGCGGCCTTCAGCCTGCCGGCCACGGATTATCTGGTCGCCCTGCCCGGGCACGAGGCGGATCTCGGGCTCACCAACGTGCCGCTCGACCGCGACGGCGTGGTGCGCCGCTTCGCCCCGGCGCTTTTCGCCGAGGGCGAGCCGCGCCTGTCCTTCGCAGCCGCCTTGGCGCGAAAAGCCGATCCCAATGCCCCGGGGCTCAAGGGCATCGACGCCACAAACGCGCTTGTTCCGCGCCCCATCCCCTTTTTCGGGCCGCCGGAGACGTTTAGGCACATCAGCTTCGCCCGGCTGCTCGCCCCTGACGCGGCCGACGACCCCGAAGTGAAAGCCCTGGCCGGCAAGGTGGTCATCCTCGGCATCGACATCCACGGCGCGCACGACCGCCTGGCCTCGCCCTACTCGCTGCCGCTTTTCGGCGCGCCCAAGGAATTCATGCCCGGGCCGGAAATCCACGCCAACATCGTGGAGGCGCTCCTTTCCGGGCGCGCCCTGTCCGTGCTCGGCAAGGGCTTCGCCGCGGCGGGCTGGCTGCCGTTCCTGGGGCTTTGCGCCCTGGCCTGCGCGCGGCTGCATCCCGGGCCCTCGGCCCTGGCCGCGCTCGGCTGCATGCTGCTCGCCTTCGGCCTTGGCTACCTGCTGTTCCTGCGCGGCTGGCTCTTCCCCCTGGCCGGCTGCGAGCTGGGCACGGCGCTCATCTGGGCCGGGGCCAACGCCGTGCGCCTCACGCGCGGCGAACGGGAAAAGGCCCACATCCGCCACGCCTTCGGCAAATACGTGTCCGAGGCGGCCATCGCCGGCATCCTGGAAAGCGGCCAACCGCCCGCGCCGGGCGGGTCCCTGGCCACGGTCACGATCCTGTTCTCGGATATCCGCAATTTCACGACATTAAGTGAAAAACTCTCGGCGCAGGAAGTGGTCGAACTCTTAAACGCCTATTTTTCCAAGGTCTGCGACATCATCCTCGCCCATGGCGGCATGATCGACAAATTCATCGGCGACGCGGTGATGGCCGTGTTCGGCGCGCCCCTGGCCGATCCCCATCATGCCCGGCAGGCCCTGGCCACGGCCCTTGGCATGGTTGATGCCGCTAAGGAATTCGAGGGCTGGATGCGCAGGCGCTTCCCCAAGCTCGGCGACTGGGAATTCCGCATCGGCGTGGGCCTGCATGCGGGCCCGGCGGTCGTCGGCAACATCGGCTCGCGCCAGCGCCTGGATTTCACCGTCATCGGCGACACCGTCAACACGGCCTCGCGCCTGGAAGGCTTCACCAAGGTCATGGGCGCGCCGGTGGTGGCCAGCCAGGCGGTGGTGGATATGGCCGGGCCGGGCGTGACGACGGGCAGAAGCGAAAACGCCAGGGTCAAAGGCAAGAGCGAACCCGTGCCGGCCCTGGAGATTCTCGGCATAGCCGATTCGAAGTAACAAGGAGCGGTCATGAAACGGTTTATTCTCCTTCTCGGCATCCTCGTCGCCGCGACCGCATGGGCCGGCCCGGCCTTTGCCGAAGCTCCGCGCCTGGTCTGTCTCGTCGCGGCCCTGTCCGGGCAGGCGACGCTGTCCCCGGCCGACGGCGGGAAAAAGCCCCTGGAAGTCTTCACGCGGCTGCGCGAAGGCGAACGCATCGACCTCGCGCGCGGGGCCGAAGCCCAGCTCGCCTTTCTCCAGAAGGGCGTACGCGAAACATGGACCGGCCCGGCCACGGTGGTCATCACCGCCGCCGGCGGCCAGAGTGCGGACAGCGCCGCGCCGCCCGCCGTGGAAAAGCTGCCGCTTCGCGCCCGCCCTGCCGGCGGCGCGGCCTCGTCGATTTTAAGCGAAGCCGGCGAACAGGCCACGGCACAGGTGAAGACCCGCGAGGTGGCCGTGCCCGAGGACAGGACCCTCAGCGACGAGGAACGGGCGGAACTCGCCGCCGTGGAGGAGCAGGTCGCGGCGATGCGCCAGACGGCCGCGCCCGGCGACGTCTCCCCGGACATCGTGCTGCTCGAAGAGCTTTCCCGCCTGGGACAGCAGCGCCGCGTGGGCGAGGAACTGCGCCGCCTGCGCGAGGCCCATCCCGACAACGCCGCCCTGGCCGCCTGGGGCGAGCACCAATAGCAACGCCTTGCCTCCGGCGACGGCATGTCGCCGGGGGCAAATGCAGGCAACACGCGCCGCGCGCCGACGAGGCGCACGCGACGGGACTACGGCCCTGTCTTGGCGAAAAAGGCGGGAAGGGAGTCGGTCGCGGCGGGTCTAGCGCCCGGCCGCCAGGGTGCGGCGGCAGGAACGCAGCATGAGTTCCTGAAGGATCACGCGTTCGTATTCCACGGAATGGTCGTTTTCGGTTTCGTCGTCTTCCACGAGCATGCGCTCGAGATACTGGGTTTCTTCCCAGAAATCGAGCAGCTCGTCGTCGCCGAGGTTCTTGATCTGGTCTTCCAGGGGAAACTGGCCGGCATCGGGAAAAAACTGGCCCATGGGGCGGGACTCCTTGCGCGCACGAGGCGTTTTTGCCGTGTAAACGGCGCGGGAGGTTTTGGCAATCCCTATTTTCCGGCTTCTTCTTCGGTCGGGGCCGGGGCCGCGTCCGGGGCCTGGCTTATGGCCGCGGGCGGCGCGCCGGAGACGAGAATACCCTCCTCGGGCGGGGCCATGCGCACGAGGCCGTTGACCACCGCGCCTTCCTCGATGACGACAACCGGGGCCACGAGGTTGCCGTCGAGGTTCGAACGCTTGTGCAGCGTGACGCGCCGGGTCGCTTCCACGTCGCCGACGATGCTGCCGCTGGTCACGAGTTCGGCCACCCGGATGGTGCCCTCGACATGGCCCTGCTCGCCGAGCACGAGCACGCCGTCGGAAACGATGTCGCCGATGACGCCGCCGTCGATGCGCACGACGCCCTGGAAGCGGAACTGGCCGTGGTACTGCGTGCCCGCGCCGAGAAAGGCGGTGATGGCGTCATGGCGCGGTCTTCTCTTGGTGTTGCGTCCGAACATGGGTGCGTTGTTCCTCAAGCGGGCTTGCGGGACCGAAGCGTCGTGCCGGCGGATCGCGCCTCACGGATGCTTCTGGCGGTTGATGGCGATGTTGAGTTCGATGAGCCGGGCGTTGATCTGCTGGATGCGCGCGAGGTTGTCCCCGTACTGCTCCATGAGCGCGCGCTTTTCCTCTTCCAGTTGATGCCGTTCCACCTCTTCGGCGCTCGCCCCGGGGCCGGGCTCGGGGCTCATCGTTTGCGGCATGGCCGGGGGGACGGCCTGTTTCCGGCAGCCCGCGCCCAGGACCAGGGCAAGCAGGACCAGGCAGGCGATGGCGTATCGTCTCATGGCGTTACCTTTTCGCCTTGATAGCAAAGCTTCAGCCGGCTGTCCCGCGAAAAGCGGGACGCGCCTCAGTCGTCGCCGCCAGCTGCAGCCGCTGCGGCCAAGGCCGCCGGCTCGTCGCAGCCACCGACGATGCGCACTTCCCGTTGCGGGAAGGGAATCTCGATGCCCTCTTCGCGGAAGCGCCGGTTGATGTCGAAGCGGATGTTCGATTCCGTGTCCATGCCGAAGGCCACGTTCTCCACCCAGACCATGAGCAGGAAATCCAGAGAGCTGTCGCCGAAGGCCGAGAACTGCACCACGGGCTGGGGATTGCGCAGCACGTGGGGCTGGGCCTTGGCCACCTCCAGCAGGATGTCGCGGACCTTGTCCGTGTCCGTGCCGTAGGCCACGCCCACGCTGATGTCCCGGCGCATGGTCGGGTCGCGGTGGGTCCAGTTGATGAGCTTGCCGGAAATGAGATCGGAGTTGGGCACGAACAGCGTGGCGTTCTGGAAGGTGCGCACCACGGTGTTGCGGATGTTGACCTTGGATACCTTGCCCCAGGTGCTGTCGATCTGGATGGTGTCGCCGGCCTGGATGGAACGGCCGAAGAGCAGGATGAGGCCGGCGATGAAGTTGTTGACGATGTTTTGCAAGCCGAAGCCGATGCCCACGGACAGGCCGCCGGCGATCACGGCCAGGCTCGTGAAGGAAAAGCCGAGCATGAAAAGCGAAACCAGGGTGTAGACGCCCCAGAGCAGATACTGCGACGTGGTCTCCAGCACGTCGCACACCCCGGTGTCGATGCCCGGGCTGCGGTGCGGCAGGTCGCGCAGAAAGGTGCGCACGAAAAAAAGCAGGGAACGGGTCACGAAAAAGCCCGTCAGGATGAGCGCCAGCCGCCCCAGGGTGAGGTTCAGGGTGCCCACGGTCACGGTGAAGGATACGGCCGTCACGAACATGTCCGGCCCGCCGAGCTCCGTGGAGAACCAGTAGAGGACCATGAAGAAAAGCGACAAGGAAATCAGGGGATAGCCCAGGCTCGTGGCCAGAGCCCGCGTGACCACGGACGCCCCCTTGTCCTCGGCCCCGGCCTGCCAGCGGGTCAGGAAGCCGGCCAGGGCGAGCCCGGTCTGCAACGCGGCGAGCAGCAAAAACCAGCCGGACAGGCACAGAAACGACAGGTGCTGCCAGCCCAGGACCGCGGTCAGGCACAACACGAGGACGAGCGGCGGCGTGACGCGCCTTATGGCGAAAGCCACGAGCCCGGTGGCGCTTGTCTTGCCGCGCCGCGTGGACTGGAAAAAGACGAGCAGAAAGACCAGCCAGATCGCGGTCATGGCCGGTTCGGGCGGGTCGGCGATCTGGAGCGCGAGGCCCAGGCAGAAAAGCAGCCACAGCGCGCGCAGCGGATTGGACGGAATCTTCTCCACGTCGGTCTCGGCAAAGCGCAGCAGCCAGGAAAAAACGGCCAGGGCCGCGGCCAGCAGCATCTCCGAGAAGGCGTTGAGCACTTCCTGCAACAGCAGCGGCGCATCCGCCGAAACCCAACGCGCAATGAGGCTGAGCCCCACGAGCAGCCAGACGCGGTGCGCCCGCTTGACGAAGAGGCTGCCCGGAAAGCGCTTGCGCAGCCGCAGGCAGACCACGGCGTCGGCGGCGAGCAGCAGCACGAGGCCCACGCCGAAGCGGATCATCGAGGACAGGGCGCGCTGGCTGTCCGTGCCCTTGAGGATCGAGGCCGTCATGGAGCCGTTGGAACGCAGCCACAACAGCGCCTGGTCCGGCAGGCCGAGCCAGGTCTTGACCGCGAAGATCTCCGCCGAAGGCGTGAAGTAGTAGAGCTTCCAGGCCTGGGGGATGCGCTTTTTGAGCGCCTCCTCGCTTTGCCCGAGGGACTCCAGGAAATCCTTGGCCGGGCCGAGCTCCTTGTTGAGGGCCGTGCGCACGGAATGGAGGCTCGCCCCCACGCCCTTGATGTAGCGCAGGTAGTAGTTGATGGCGTCGGCGATGGGCGGCTCGGGATCGTCGTCCAGGCGCTTGGCGAAATCCTCCTTGAGGGAGTCCAGGCGCGTGGCGATCTTGTCGAGTTCCTCGCGGCTGTCCACGAAGGGGGCCATGAGCGCGTCCATGGACCGGCGCAGGCGCGCCATGTCGCTTAAAACGGCGCGCATCTCCCAGGGATTGCCGCCGGAAAGGCTCATGATCAGGTTGAGCTCGTCGAGTTTGCCCGCCAGGGCGGAGAGCTCCGCACGGAAACGTCGCACGTTTTTGGGCAACAACCCTTCCATGGACTTGAACCGCGCGGCCTGCTGCACCAGCGACTCCTGGTGGATCGACAGCAGCACCTGCCAATCCTTGGGCGCGTCTGCCTCTGCGGGCTGCTCGGCCTTCGGCTTTTCGGGCTGCGCCTTGGCGGCGGGCTTGTCTGTTTTGACCGGGGTATCGGTTTTGGCCGTGGCGTCGGATTTCGCCGGCGCATCGGCCTTGGCCGGCGCATCGGCCTTGGCCGGCGCATCGGCTTTGGCGGGCGCATCGGCTTTGGCGGGCGCGGCGGCCTTGGCGGGCGCGGCGGCGTCAGGTGCGGCCGGGGACTGGGCGGGACTGGGGACTGCGGCGCACAGGCAAAGCCAGCAGGCCAGCCCGCAGACGAGCAGGACGGGGCGAAGGGGCATGGGGCGACCGGGGTTTGGGTTAGGGACGCGCGGCGCGTTTTTCCATGGGCGTGTAGGCATGGCGTTTGCGGCCGGTGTAAATCTGTCGCGGCCGGTGGATGCGCTGGTCGGGGGACTGCGTCTCCTCCTTCCAGTGGGCGATCCAGCCGGGCATGTTGCCGATGGCCGTGATGACCGGAAACATGTTGGGCGGAAAGTTGATGGCCCGCAGCAACAGGCTCGAATAGAAATTGGTATTGGGCAGCAGATGGCGCGAGGCGAAGTAGTCCTCGGCGCCGGCGCGCTCCTCGATCTCCTGGGCGATGTCGTGAAAGGCGTCGCGCTTGGCGTAGCCCGTGGCGATGAGCTTTTCGTAGGTGGCCTTGATGATGCGCGCGCGCGGGTCCTCGACATGGAAGACCCGCTGGCCGAAGCCCATGAGCCGGCCCGTACGGGACTTGGCCGCCTCGATGATGCGCGTCACGGTGGTGCGGCCGGCCACCACGTCCTCGAACATGCGGATGGCCGCCGAACTGGCTCCGCCGTGGTGGCGGCCCCAGAGGGCGCAGATGCCCGCGGAGACCGAGGCGAAGAGGTTGGCCTGGCTCGAACCCACCATGCGCACCGTGGCGCACGAGGTGTCGAGCGCCTGGTCGGCGTGGCACATCATGAAGATGCTGAGCGCCCGCACGACCGGGTCCGGCGCTTCGTAGATCCAAAACGGCACCGAGAACATCATGTGCAGGAAGTTGCGGCAGTAATCCAGGTTCGGATTGGGGTAGTTGAGCGGCATCCCCTGGGATTTGCGAAAGCTGAAGGCGGCGATGGTGCGCACTTTGCTCATGATCTTGGCCGCGGCCAGGCGGAAGTCGTTCTGGGAGCTGATGTCGTAGAGCTCGGGGTAATAGCTGCCCATGGCGTTGATCATGGCCGAGAGGATGGCCATGGGGTGGCCGTTGGGCGGAAAGCCGTCGAGGTGGCTCAAAAGGTCTTCGTGGAGCAATTCCTGGTCACGCAGCATGACGCGGAAAGCCTCGCGTTCGTCCCTGGTCGGCAGTTCGCCGAACATGACGAGCATGGCCGTCTCCACGAAAGTGGATTTCTGCGTGAGCTCCTCGAGATCGTAGCCGCGGTAGAGCATCACGCCCTTTTCGCCGTCGATATGGGTGATGGCGCTTTTGCACACGGCCGTATTGGCATAGCCCGGATCGAGGGTGATCCACCCCGACTGGGCGCGCAGTTTGCGCACGTCCAGGGCTTTTTCGACATGATCGCCTTTTATCACGGGGAGTTCGATGCTTTTGCCCTCGTAGGAGAGGGTGGCGGTCTCGGGTGTGGTCATGCTGCTTCCTTTCTAAAGTAAGCTATTCTTTTATCCCGGGCGTCACGCCCTGTAAAGCCGTGCCGGGACCGGGGACTTGACCCTCGCGGGAACGGGCGTAAGTTCACGCCCCGCCCGTAAGGAGGTTTTTCGTGGACGCCTTTTTGTTTATCCCCTGCCTCGTGGCCCATGTCCTGCCCCGGGTGGGCGAGGCCACGGCCAGGGCGCTGTCCCGCGCCGGCGTGACGCCGCAGCTGCCCTCCGGGCAGACCTGCTGCGGCCAGTTCGCCTACAAGCGCGGCCTGCCGGACGCAGTCAGGCCCCTGGCCCGGCGCTTCGTGGAGATTTTCGAGGACGCCCCGGCCGTGGTCGGGCCGTCGGCCTCGTGCGTGGCCATGGTGCGGCGCTATCCGGAACTTTTCGCCGCGGACGACCCCTTTCGCGGCCGCGCCGCGCGCGTGGCCCAAAAGACCTACGAACTCGGCGAATTCCTGGTCGATGTCCTGGGCTGTCCCGAGCTCGGGGCGACCCTGCCGCTGCGGGCGACGCTGCACGCCTCCTGCCAGAGCACGCGGGTGCTCGGCGTGGGGAGCCACACCGAACGCCTGCTCGCCGCGGTTGCGGGCCTGGAACTCGTGCCCCTGCCCCATCCCGAGCGCTGCTGCGGTTTCGGCGGCGGGTTCAGCATCGACTACCCGGAAGTGAGCCAGGCGATCCTCGACAAGAAGATCGAGGACATCCTGGAAACCGGAGCCCAGGCCGTGATCACCGCCGAGCCGAGCTGCCTGCTCAACATCGGCTCGGCCCTGGCCAAGCGCGGCGCGGCGGTGCGGCCCCTGCACCTGGCCGAAGTGCTTGCGGGGGAAGCGGCATGAGCGCGCACGAGAAACACGATTTCCGCGAGGCTTCGTCCAGGGCCCTGGCCGACAGCGGGTCCCGCGCCATCCTGGACAAGGCCATCCACCATATCGACCTGCTGCGCGAACGTTCGGTCAACGCCATGCCCGACTTCACCGAACGCCGGGCCCGGGCCGTGGCCGTGCGGGAAAAGACCCTGGCGACGCTGCCCGACCTGCTCGAGAAGCTGGAAAAGAGCGTGCGCGCGACCGGAGGCACGGTCCACTACGCCGAGGACGCGCCCCAGGCGGCCGCCATCGTCACGGACGTCCTCACGGCCAGCGGCGCGAAGCTCGTGGTCAAGGGCAAGTCCATGGTCAGCGAGGAGATCGGGCTCAACGACGCCCTGGCCGCCGCCGGCATCACCGCCGTGGAGACGGACCTCGGCGAATACATCATCCAGCTCGCCGGCCAGAAGCCCTCGCACATCCTTGCCCCGGCCCTGCACGTGTCCAAGGAGCAGGTATCGGCGCTTTTCGCGGAAAAACTCGGCCGCACGAGCAGCGAAATCCCGGAGATGACGCGCATCGCCCGCGACAGCCTGCGGGAGAAATTCCTCGCCGCCGACGCCGGCATCACCGGCTGCAACATCGCCATCGCCGCGACCGGCACGGTCACGGTGCTCGAAAACGAGGGCAACATCCGCTTCTCCGCCTCCTGTCCGCCCGTGCACGTGGCGCTCATGACGCTCGAGAAGGTGGTGGAGACGCTCGCCGACGCGGCCGCCGTCCTCGACATCCTGCCGCCCTCGGCCACGGGGCAGACGCTGCCCGTGCACCTGTCCTTTTTCAC
>DQED01000211.1:0-198 GCA_003525525.1 Desulfovibrio sp. | reverse complement strand
TCCTGGACAACGGCCGCTCGGCCGTGCTCGGCGACCCCGTGCTGCGCGACATCCTGCGCTGCATCCGCTGTGGCGCGTGCTTAAACGTCTGCCCGGTCTACCAGGCCGTCGGCGGGCACGCCTACGGCGGCGTCTACCCCGGCCCCATGGGCTCGGTGCTGTCGTGCATCCTCACCGGTGCCGCCGGCGACCCGCGTG
>DQED01000048.1 GCA_003525525.1 Desulfovibrio sp. | reverse complement strand
GACGCCCTGCGCGAGCGGCTGCTCGCCACGGACCCGCCCCTGGTCGGGCGCATCGAGGACGCCGCCTTCCTGCTCGACCCGCGCACGCTGGCCGACGACGAACTTGGGCTCGTGGCCGCGGTGCTCTGGCAGGCCCTGGACGCTCCGGCGCGCTGAGGCGCGCTCCGCTTCCCCAAAACGCAAGAACTCCCCGCCGCCCATGCCAGGGCGACGGGGAGTTCTCCTTTCGCGTTGCCAGGGCGTTATGCGTAGGCCTTGTCGTGGACGCCCGAGGCCAGTTTCTTGTTCTTGAGGCCCTGCATGACGTCCACCACCGCTTCCACGACGCCTTCGACATCCGAAGCCGTGTTGCAGAACGTCGGCGAGATGCGCACGAGGTCGTGGCCCTTCACCTTGAGGTTGGCGATGGCGAACTTGTGCTTCTCGTACACGTGCTTCATGACGTCGGCGGCCGCGACGCCTTCCGGCGTCTTGAACAGGAACACGGAACTGCGCAGCGCGTCGTGCGTCGTCGGCGTGGTGATCCACTGGTAGGCCGTCTTTTCGGTGAAGTCCGGAAACACCTTGGGCAGTTTTTTGTAAAGCGCCTGCTGGACCATGCCGCCCAGGGCGTGGATGCGGGCCTCGATGCGGGCCGGGGTGACGCCCGGATGGAAATGGCCGGTGTGAAAAAGCGCCGCCATCCAGGTGGAAACCAGCGTGGCGTCGTTTTGCTGGCCCAGGTACGAGAAGCGCTTGGCGTTGGGGTCGATCTTGCCGGATTCGGCCGGAAAGCCGTAGTCGGCCGGCGTGTTGATGTGTTCGTCGTAGCCCCAGATGCTCGGCGTGAACTTCTCGGCCGCGCCGGTGCGGTTGTTCATGTAGAGGATGCCGACCATCNNCAGGGCCATTTGTGGAAGCTGCCCGAGATGCTGTCCACGCCGACCTCGTCGAGGCGCAGGTCGAGCACGCCGAAGGTCTGGGCGCTGTCGGCGTGGATGTAGATGTCCTTGTTGATGGCGCGCAGTTCCTCGACAATGCGCTTCATGGGCAACAGCATGCCGCATTCGTTGGACTGCCAGGACAGGGTGACGATCTTGGTGTTGGCATCCACCACCGCGCGCAGGGCGGCGAGGATGTCGTCGGCGGAAGCGGGGTCGGAGGGCATCACGCCCGCCTTGCGTTCCTCGTCCGTCACCTTTTGCGCGAACATCTTGGTGCCGACCACGCGCACCGAATCCTTGCCCCAGCCCTGCGTGGCCTTGCGGTAGAACCAGGCGTCGTAGTTGGTGGGATGGTTGACGTCCCAGACCACGACGTTGTCCTTTTGCGGGTCGAAAAAGCCCGAGGTCACGAGGCCGTTGTTGATGAAGTTGTTGCCTTCGGTGGAGTTGGCCACGAGCGCCAGCAGGAAATCGGCCTGCGTCTTGAGGTTGCGCATGCCGAACCAGTCCTTGACCGCGCCGAGGCCGTGCACGAGGCTCGCGTCGGCGAGTTCCCCGCGCATGGGAAAGGAGATGTCCTCGCCAAGCAGACGCTGCACCAGCGCGACCATGGCGGACACGGGCTTAAGCGACGGGCAGAGGTTGGCGGAGTTGACGGAAATGCTCGTGTAGGCGTCGCGGTCGAAATAGTGGCGCACGAGCTTGTCCCACTGGGCGTTGTCTCCCGGGGTGAGGGTATCGGACGCGAAGGCGCGGCCGTCGGCCTCCCAATGCGCGATGGCGGCCTTGATCCGCTCCAGGGCCGAACCGGTTTCGGCTTTGGGCGGCGTTTTTTTCGCCTCTGCCGGGGACGAGGTGAAGGCGATGCCGGGAAGCATGGCCGCCCCGCCCGCGCCCAGGGCGACACCGATGAATTTGCGGCGTGTGAACTGGCTCATGGCAAGCTTCTCCTTGAGGTTGCGGATGCGTTACAATTCGAGGAAAAGGGAGACGAATACGACATGAAGCCGGAGACAGTCCTCCGTCTGCGGAGGGCTTTTGTTGCCATACCCGCTTGCGACATGCAGGGCAAGCCGCATACGCCGCATTTCCGAAGCGGTGCCGCAACGGTACGCATGCGGGACTTTTGCGCGGCGGGACAGTACGCAACAGTCGTGCTGCAAACGGGTGACTCCTTTTCATGGCGCTACGACCACGACGCCGTCGCCAAGCGTCACGCCATGTTATCCTGCCGTCCCGCCGACGCGCGCAGTGCCCCGGAAAAACCGCCGCCGCAAGGGGTTCCCACTCCCGGCCGAGATGCTTATGATGGCCTCCTGTTACCCCACGGAGGAAGAGACGCATCATGACCGAGACGAACGACGCACCCGAGGCGAAGACCGCTTTCGCCATCGAGACCAAGACCTGCTTCGAAACCTACGCCTCGCCCGAGGACAGGGCCGCCATGCGCGAGCTGGCCGGCCGCTATATCGACTTCCTTTCGTCCTGCAAGACCGAGCGCGAAACCGTGCAGTTCGTGCGCAAGGCCCTGACCGGGGCAGGATTTCAGGAAAGTGCGGACGGCGAGTTTGACGGCGACGCCGTCTTTCGCGTGCTTAGGGGCAAGACCGTCTTTATCGCGCGCAAGGGCAAAAAGCCCCTGCGCGAGGGCTTCCGCCTGGTCGGGGCGCACTGCGACACCCCGCGCATCGACCTCAAGCAGCGCCCGCTCTACCAGGACTGCGGCGTGGCGCAGCTCAAGACCCACTATTACGG
>DQED01000280.1:7002-15496 GCA_003525525.1 Desulfovibrio sp. | reverse complement strand
CGGCCGAGGACTATCCCGACGGGCTGCGCGTCACGGCGAGCATCGGCATGACGCAGTCCCGGCCGGGCGACACCGTGGACACGCTCATCGGGCGGGCGGACACGGCCCTGTACCAGGCCAAGGCCGCCGGGCGAAACACCGTGCGCGCGATGTGACCGCGAAACGCCGGAGACGACAAAGCCTCCCGCAGCGAACGGCCCGCGGGAGGCGATACGACATCGTGTCCGCCGCCCCTGGCGGCGCGCGGCGTTACTGCACGAACGGACTGCCGAAACCCGTGCCGTCCTGGGGCTGCGGCTCGGTGCCGTCGCCGAAGCCGAGCCCCAGACCGAGTCCCGTGCCCGTGCCGTCGCCCAGGCAAGAGCCTGACAGAAGGCCCTGCCAGCCCTGCGGCGCATCGTCGCCGTCCATCCACCACGCGCCCGTACCGAAGCCGTTAGCTGCATAGGCGAAACCGGACAGCAACACGGATACGGCCAACATCGTTCCCATCACAATCTTCTTCATATGCCCTCCTTTGCTGAATAGTACACACCATAAAGCAAAAGAGGTGCCAGCGGCAACAGGTCTTTTGTTTCTTGTGGTTATAGCCAGTCAGTCCGGTCGCTATGGTTATTTTTCATACGCAAGACGCAGTGTGTTGTAAATATTCTTTACAACTGTATCGTTTCAATATCCCTCTTCTTTTTGTCTATAATAAGATGCCGTGTCTGTTACTGCGGCATAAGCGGCATTACTGATCAAAACGCTGTAGAATTGTCGTCAGCCGACGGCGTGGCACGCCGCCCGCGCCATGCCTGGTCGGACGTTCCGGTGGTTTCGGCCGGATCGAGGTTTTCCTGAAAGAGCGTGAGCAGATCTTCGAGGGTCGTCTGCATGGCGCTTCCCGCTTTTTGCGCGGCGGCGTCCCAGCGGGCGTCGGCCTCGACGAGCGTTTCCGACAGTTTGGCGTGCGTGTTGCGCACGGTATGACCGGAGCCGAACGACGCATCGACGTGGGTCTTGGTGCTGGTGACGCCGCGCGCGTCGTCTTCGGCGGATTCCCGCATTTCCACGGCGGACTGCGCCACGAGGCGGCCCTCCTGGTACGTTTCCACACTGTGGCTGGTGCTGCGCAGATATTTCGGGTCCTTGTCCTCGGACAGGCCCGTCAGGGTGTGGAATCCGGTCGTGTCGGGAAGGGTGTTCTCTTCCACCGTTTCGGTGTCCACTTTGCGCAGGGCCACCTTGCCGTCCTTGTAGAGGGTATCCTCCCAGCGGACGCTGCCGGGGACCTCGGCCCGGTCGCGGGCAAAGGCCTGCGCCGGGTCGTATCCGCCCGCGGCGATGGAGGTCAGCGCCGCGCCGAGCAGCGATCCCGTTTCCGCGACGCGCCCGCCCTGCCCGTCGCCGAGCAGCGCCTGCGCATCAAGGGGCGTGGTTGCGCCGTACTGCCCTTCGGACAGGGAAAGCGTCCCGAGCATGTCCGGGTGTACGCCAAGGCCCCGGCCCTTTGCCTGCTTCTGGAGGATTTCGGCGCTGCTGTGCCGGACCAGCTGCCCGTTGTCGTACCATCTGGCCTCGAACTCCTGCTGCTCGAACGTGCCCTCCTTGAGGGAGTCCCGAAAGGACGCCTGGAAAGAGACATTGCCCGCGTCGTCGTACATCTCCTGCGTGATGGAGAATTCCGTCTGCCGGGACACTTCGACCGTGCCGTGCGCCTCGATGCCGTTTCGCTTTTCGCTGCCGCGATTGGTTCTGCTCTCGGTCGAAACCGCGTGGGCGATGGAGGTCTTGCGGAAGAGCCGTCCCGCTCCGCCGTATTCGAGGATGTCGCCGACATAATCGCTTGTCAGGTCGTCCCGCGTGAGCGTCCCGGCGAGTTCGTCCAGGCTCTGCGCGTCGCTGACGTCCTTGCCGTTGACGATGTCGGAGGAGGCATAGCTCGCCTTGACGGACATGGAATCGTGCAGTTCCTTCGAGACTTCGCCGTCCTTGTACCATGCGATGTCGCGGCGCAGGTACGCATGGCTGGTCGTGCCCGCGGCATCGGAGGCGGCGAGTTCGGAATGGACGCGCCGGGTCAGTTCCCCGCGCTTGTCGTATTCCTCGATGTCCTTGACGACGCCGCCGGCGGCGATGCTGCCCGTTTCCCTGCGCGCGAGCCGCGTGCCGTCGTATTCCAGGATCTCCATTTTGGAGCCGTGCAGGGACGTGACCTGGCTGTGACCGTTTTTCAGGAATACGGTCCCGGCCTTGAGGCCGTACCGCGTCTCCCACGGACTCTTGTCCCCGTCCGCCGTCGCCTGGCTGGGAATAGCGCCGTCCGGTGCGCTCTCGCGGCTTTTGGCCACGGCCTCGTCGGAAAACGAAACCGTGTCGCCCGTTGCGGCGGCGGATGCCGCGGTGCCCGTGCGCAATGCTGCGGGAAACGGCGTATTGGACGCCTTCCAAAACGACGTGGCAATGCCTTGGACCATGTCGCCCTCCAGGAACCCATAATTGGGAAGCGCTATTCTATACGATCGGCTTTACGAAGCGAATCTTTAGCAACATGTTGCATAAATAACGGCTCGCGGTTGCCGCCGGCCGCGAGGCGACGACAGCCGGCATACGCGCGCGCGCCGTGCACCCTCCCGCCGCAACGCCCCATCCCCCCATAGAGGAGGTCCAGGAGGGGGGCACCCCCTCCTGGCCGCCGGAGGCATCTTCACCCTCCTTCCCCCTCCCCCTGCCGTCTCCCCGTCTTGACGCCGCAGCGGGCATGGTCCACTCTGCGCCCATCGCCGCTTTTCCCGATGGAGCCTCCATGGACAAACGCCTGCCCTGGCCCGATTACTTCATGCGCATCGCCTACCTCGTGGCCGAGCGCAGCACCTGCCGCCGCCGCAAGGTCGGGGCCGTGGCGGTGAGGGACCGCCGCATCCTGGCCACGGGCTACAACGGCTCCCCCTCGGGCACCGCCCACTGCCTGGACATCGGCTGCCTGCGCGAGGAGCTCGGCATTCCCTCGGGCGAACGCCACGAACTGTGCCGGGGCCTGCACGCCGAGCAAAACGTCATCATCCAGTGCGCCCTGCACGGCGTGCCCATCGTCGGCGCGGACATCTACTGCACCACACAGCCGTGCCTGATCTGCACGAAGATGCTCATCAACTGCCAGGTCAACCACATCTATTTCAGCCAGGGCTATCCCGATCCCCTCTCGGCCAAGATGATCGCCGAGGCGGGCATCGGGTTCGACCTGCTGGAGGGCGAACATGCCGTCTGATGCGGAGTTCATGGCCAGGGCCCTGGAGCTGGCCGAACGCGGCCGGGGAAGCGTCACGCCCAATCCGCGGGTCGGCGCGGTGCTCGTGCGCGACGGGAAGGTGCTGGCCGAGGGCTGGCACAAGGTCTTCGGCGGCCCCCACGCCGAGGTGGAATGCCTGCGCGCGGCCGAGGACGCCGGCGTCGATCCGGCCGGGGCCACGATGTACGTGACCCTGGAGCCGTGCAACCATTTCGGCAAGACGCCGCCGTGTTCGCGCACGTTGCTGGAATCGGGCGTGTCCCGGGTGGTGATCGGCTGCCTGGACCCCAATCCCGTGGCCGGCGGCGGCGCGGAGTTGCTGCGCGCCGGCGGCGTGGATGTGGTGGTGGGCGTGCTCGAGCAGGAATGCCGCGACGCCATCGCCGATTTCGTGGTCTGGAAGACGTGCGGCCGGCCCTTTGTCACGCTCAAGCTGGCCCTGACCCTCGACGGGCACATCGCCACGCGCCTGGGCGACTCGTCCTGGGTCAGCGGCGAGACGTCACGGGCCCGGGTCCATGTCATGCGCGCCGCGTCCCAGGCCGTCATGGTCGGCGGCGGCACGCTCTACACCGACAACCCCCGCCTCACCCACCGGAGCGTGGAAGGCCCCCTGGCGGGCAATCCGCAACCCCTGGCCGTGGTCGTGACCCGGCGGCTGCCGGCCGCCGAAGCGCCGCTGCATCTCTTGACCGACCGGCCCGGGGATCTCGTGCTGCTCACCGGCATGCCCAACGTCAAGGGCGTGGCCGCCGAACGGCTGGCCGAGCTGGGCATTCGCGTCTGGGGCCTGCCCGAGCACGAAGACGGCTCCCTGGACCTGCTGCCGGGGCTGGTCCGGTTGCGCGAGGAAGCGAGTGCCTACACGGTGCTGTGCGAAGGCGGCGGCGGCCTGGCCGGCAGCCTGCTGACCCAGGGGCTGGCGGACGAACTGGCTCTTTTCTACGCGCCCAAGATCCTCGGCGACGCCGAGGCCCTGCCCGCCTTTCGCGGCCGGGACATCGCCCACATGGCCGACGCCGCGTCCTTCCGCCTGCTGGAAGCGAGCCGTTGCGGCGAGGACCTGCTGGTGCGGGCCCGACCCACGCGTCCCGGCCCCCTGCCCGTGCGGCGCTGACCCGTCGGCCGCACTCCGAGGCCTTCCCGCTCCCGGGCCGCAACGCCGGCCGCCCCGGCCTTCGCGGCATCCTTGCCTGCGGAGCCCACTGGCGCATCCTCGAACAAGGCGGAGCTTCTTATCGAGGACAACACCCTTGCATCGTTGTATTTTCCAAGAATCGCAACGCTAGTCCATGCGCGTCAGGTACTCGGTCACGGTCTGGACATCGAGAACGAGGGCCGGCCCGACGTCGGTCTGCTGCAAAAGCGGCGAATGGTAGGGGTCGAACTCGTGAGGCGCGATGAGGCCGTTGAAAATTTCGCGCAGCGCCCGCGCGCCGATGCGGCTGTTTTTCGCCGCGGCCTCGGCGACGGCCATGGCCGCTTCCTTGGTCAGGCGCAGCGCGATGCCCATGTGACGGAAATAGTCCATGCACAGGCGCAGGGGCGAATTGGGGGCGTTCAGGAAAATCTGCAGCAGCTCCTCCCTGCCCAGATCGTCGAGCATGGCGATGGAGCCGAAGCGCGAGATGAACTGCGGCATCATGCCGTAGGCGAACAGGTCGGCCAGACGCAAATAGCTGCGCAGCGTGAACTTCGTCACCGTGCGCACGGACACCGAGCCGTCGGCCTTGCGCTCCACCTCGGACACTTCCTTGAGCCGCCTGTCGTCGCGCCGGTTGACCAGGCAGGCGTACACATGATCGTAGAGTTCCTCGAACGCCCCGCCGCAGACGAAAAGCAGCCTGCCCGTGTCGAGCGCCAGCTCCGCCTCGGTTTCGCGCCCGTCCTCCACGACCTTGGCGCGATAGAGGAACTTCTCGCCCTCGAGCAGCGTCAGCAGCGCGTACTGCGTGGTGATGCCCTCCACGTTGGGCTTGCCCGACACCCGGCCCGAAATCTTGTCCACCTCGTCCACGCAAACCGTGGCGTTTTCCAGGTAGTCGGTCAGCTCCTTGGCCGAGAGCGCCGAGCCGAACAGCACCTTGGCCTGGGCCTCGAGCTTGCGGAACAGCCGCGTGGTGCGGTCCTCGCCCTCGATCTCGGCGGCGAGCGTGTTGGCGTTGATGATGACCATGACCCGAAACCGCGCGAGTTCCTGATGCGCGTCGTAGAAATCGGTGACGGCCCGCATGAGCGTGGTCTTGCCCGTGCCGGAGTTGCCGATGAGCAGGACGTTCGGCGCGGGCAGGCCGTGGATGTGCTTGTAGAGCGAAACGCTGATGCGCCGCAGCAGGTCCGGCTGTCCGAGCACGCGCCTGGCCAGAAACGCGTCGATGTCCACGGGGAGAAGCGGCTGTTCCATGCGCCCATCCTGTGTTTTCGGCTGTCGTACCCGCTTCGCCGCCGGGCCACAACCCGGCCGGGGAGGCCCGGGCGCGTTCCCTTGGTTTTTGGGGAGCCCTTTGCTAGGATGCGGCTGCGCACGGCGCGACCCGCCAACCGCAACCCCCCGGAGTTCCATGCCCACGCTCAACATCGCCGACCTTTCGCTCGCCATCGTCTGGCTCTATTTCGGCATCCGGGGCTATCTGCGCGGACTGGTCAAGGAGGCCGGGTCGCTCGCGGCCATCGTGCTCGGGTTCTACTGCGCCGGGGCCTACCACAAGACCCTGACCCCGCACCTGACCGAGTACATCTCCGGAAACTACGCCGGCACCGCCGCGTACCTGCTCATCTTCACGGTCACGCTGCTCGGCGTCTGGTTCCTGGCCCTGGCCGTCTCGGGCATGGTCAAGATCACCATGACGCAGTGGGCGGACCGCTTTTTCGGCGGCGCGTTCGGCGTGGCCAAGGGCGTGGTCCTGACGGCCGCGCTGCTTTTTCTCATCCACCTGGCCTCGCCGCATCCCGATTTCCTGAAAGGCTCGACGCTCGTGCCGGTGCTCGACCGCGTCAGCGCCAAGCTCTCCCGCTACATCCCCCCGGACATCAACGAAAAGCTGCGCAAATTCAGCCACAAGGATGCGCCCGATCCGGTCAAGGCGGCCGCGGAGAAAAAGGCCGCGCCCGAGAAAAAACCGGCCGAGCCCGTCAAGCCCGAACCCGAAAAGAAACCCGAGACCGACAAGAAATCGGAACACGGCAAGACGCCTCCGGAAAAGGGCAAGGCCGACGCCAAGAAACCCCAGGCGGACAACAAGCCCGCGGCCAAAAGCACCAAGGCCGATCCGGCCAAGGAGCAGCATCACGCCGCAACAGGCGGGAAGCCCAAAGACGCTTCCCCCGACAAGACGGCCGCAAAGGCCGAGAACACCGAGAAGAAACCATGACCGCGAATTCCCCGGCCGAGGCCCTGGCAAAACTGCAAGACGTCCTCGACACCCTGCTCGGACCGGAAGGCTGCCCCTGGGACAAGGCGCAAACGCCCGAAACCCTGTGCGATTACATCATCGAGGAATCGTTCGAACTCGTGGACTGCATCCGCTCCGGCGACGCGCCGGGCACGGCCGAGGAACTCGGCGACGTCATGTTCCTGCTGCTCTTTGTGGCCACGCTGTCCCGAAAGCGCGAGGAATTCTCCCTGGCCGAGGCCCTGGAGACCGCCGCGGCCAAGATGATCCGCCGCCATCCCCACGTCTTCGGCGACCTCAAGGTCGCGGACCGCGAAGAGCTCCTGCGCAACTGGGAGCGCATCAAGCGGGCGGAAAAGGAAAAGGACACCGGGCTCTACGCGTCCCTGCCCAAGGGCCTGCCGCCGCTTTTAAAAGCCTACCGCATCCACTCCAAAGCGGCGCGCGCGGGATTCACCTGGGAGACCGACGCGGCCATGAAGGCCGGGCTCGACGCCGAAAGGGCCGAGTTCGAGGCCGCGGTCGCCTCGGGCGAGCCTGCCGCCATGGCCGAGGAATTCGGCGACTACCTCTTCACCCTGACCGAATACGGCCGGCGGCTGGGGCTCAAGGCCAACGCCTGCCTGGACGTGGCCAACAACAAGTTCCTCGCCCGCTACAAGGCCATGGAACGCCTGGCCCTGGAGCGCGGCCTGTCCCTGGACGCCCTGGACATGGCGGCCAAAAACGCCCTGTGGGAAGAGGTCAAGAAAGGCTGAGTCCGAAGCGAGGCAAGGCAAAGGCACTTGCGGCTTGCCTTGAACCGGCAGGCGGCCTACAACGGCTAAATGCTGGTCCATCCCGCCCGCGTGACGCCCCTTGCCGCCGCAGCGCCCCGGCAGTCCGGGCCGGTGGTCTATTGGATGCACCGCGACCAGCGCGCCGCGGACAACTGGGCGCTGCTCGCCGCCGCGGACCTTGCGCGGCAGTCCGGCGCGCCGCTTTGCGTCGCCTTCGCCCTGGCCCCGGCCTTTCCCGGGGCGACCCTGCGCCACTACGACTTCATGCTGCGNNCTGCGCGGCCTGGCCGAAACCGAAGCCGACCTGCGCGCGGCGCACATCCCCCTCGTGCTGCTCCCGGGCGACCCGGCGGTCGTGGTGCCGGCGTTTCTGCGGCGGATCAAAGCCAGCGCGTGCGTCACGGACTTCGACCCCATGCCGGTCAAGGGCGACTGGCTGGCCGCCGTGGCCGCGTCCGAGGTCTGCGCGCTGACCGAGGTGGACGCCCACAACGTGGTGCCCTGCCGCCGCGCCTCGGGAAAACGCGAATACGCCGCGGCCACGCTGCGCCCGAAGATCCACCGCCTGCTGCCGGAATTCCTCACGCCCTTTCCCGAGCCGCCCGTGTTCCCGGCAACCAACCTCGCAGGCTTCGCGCCCGTGGACTGGGCCGCCGCAGCCGCGACCGTCACGGCCGATCCGGACGTCAGGCCCGTGCCGGACGTCACGCCAGGCGCATCCGCCGCGCGCGAACGCCTGCGGACGTTCTTGCGCGACGCGCTTCCCGAATACGCCGCGCGGCGCAACGACCCCAATGCCGGGGCCACNNCCCTATTTCCACTTCGGCCAGCTCGCGCCCCAGCGCGCGGCCCTTGACGCCCTGGGCGTCAGGCCGGACGCGCCCGAAGGCGCGGACGCCTTTCTCGAAGAGCTTGTGGTGCGCCGCGAGCTTGCGGAGAATTTCCGGTTTCATGCGCCCCGGGGCGACCTCTACGAAACGCTCCCGGACTGGTCGCGGAAAACCCTGGCCGCCCATGCCGGCGACGCGCGGCCGGCAAGCTATACGCCGCGG
>DQED01000280.1:0-6942 GCA_003525525.1 Desulfovibrio sp. | reverse complement strand
CACGGCTACATGCGCATGTACTGGGCGAAAAAGATCCTGGAATGGTCGCCCACGCCCCGGCAGGCGCTCACCACGGCCCTTGCCCTCAACGACCGCTACGCCCTGGACGGCCGCGACCCAAACGGCGTCACGGGCGTGCTCTGGTCCGTGGGCGGGCTGCACGACCGCCCCTGGGCGAACCGGCCGGTGTTCGGGCAGGTGCGCTACATGAACGAACGCGGCTGCCGGCGCAAATTCGACGTGGACGCCTACATCGACCGCTACTGCGAGGAGAAGTGCGCATGACGCGCGGCACCCTGGGCAAAATCCTGCTCGCGGCCCTGGCGCTGGCCCTGGCGGCCGCGTTTTTCGGCTTCGGCTTCGACAAGTACCTGACGCTGTCCTTTCTCAAACAGTCGCGCGAGGCGCTGGCCACGGCCTACGCCGCCGCGCCGGCGCGGTTTCTCGCCGGGTACTTCGGGCTCTACGTGCTCGTGGCCGCCCTGAGCCTGCCCGGGGCCACGGTGCTGACGCTCGCCGGCGGCGCGCTGTTCGGCTTCTGGACCACCCTCGTCGTCGTCTCCTTCGCGAGCACCCTCGGGGCCACGGCGGCCTGCGCCCTGGCGCGCACGCTCTTTCGCCAGGCCATCGCCCGCCGGCTGACCGGCAAGCTCAAGGCCATCGACGACGGCATCCGCCGCGAAGGCGCGTTCTACCTCTTCACGCTGCGCCTGATTCCGCTGTTTCCCTTCTTCGTGGTCAACGCGGCCATGGGGCTTACCGCCATGCCGCTTCGCACCTTCTACGCCGTGTCCCAGATCGGCATGCTCCCTGGCACTGCCGTCTACGTCAACGCCGGAGCCCAGCTCGGCCGGCTGGATTCCCTGGCCGGCATCGTCTCTCCGACGCTGCTCGTGTCCTTCGCGCTGCTCGGCGTCTTTCCCCTGGCGGCCAGGAAGGCCGTCGCCCTGGCCCGGGCGCGCCGCGCCCGAAACGCCCGCAAGGGCCCAACCACTCGCGGAGAAACGTCATGAAAATCGGCATGATCGGCCTCGGTCGCATGGGGCTCAACATGGCCCGGCGTCTGGTCAAGGGCGGCATCGAGGTCGTGGCCTACAATCGCACCGTGCAAAAGGCCAAGGACTTCGCGACCGAGGAGGGCGCAACAGCGAGCGCGGCCGAAACCCTGGCCGCCCTGGTCGCGGCCCTGCCCGCCCCGCGCGTCGTCTGGCTCATGCTCCCGGCCGGCGCGCCGACCGACGAGCACATCGAGGAGCTGCTGCCTCTGCTCGCCCCCGGCGACACCATCGTCGACGGCGGCAACACCATGTACCGCGACGACCTGCGCCGCCACGAGATAGCGGGCAAGCGCGGCATCCGCTACTGCGACGCCGGCGTCAGCGGCGGCATCTGGGGCCTGGCCGAAGGCTACTGCATCATGATCGGCGGCGAACCCGAAGTGGTCGCGCCGCTTAAGCCCGTCCTGGACGTGCTGACCGGCCCGGGCGGCAACCTGCACACCGGCCCCATCGGCTCCGGGCACTTCACCAAGATGGTCCACAACGGCATCGAATACGGCATGATGCAGGCCTACGCCGAGGGCTTCGAGATCCTGGCCGCCTCCCAGTTCGGGGACAAGCTCGATTTCCCGGCCATCTGCGACCTGTGGAACCACAGCTCGGTGGTGCGTTCGTGGCTGCTCGAACTGGCCCAGCGCGCCTTCACCGAGGATCCGCGCCTGGAAAGCCTCGAGCCCTACGTGGACGATTCCGGCGAGGGCCGCTGGACGGTCAATGCCGCCGTGGAAACGGCCGTATCCGCCCCGGTCATCACCCTGTCGCTTTTCGAGCGCTTCCGCTCGCGCCAGGACAATTCCTTCCAGGATCGCGTGCTCGCGGCCCTGCGCAACCAGTTCGGCGGCCACGCCGTGAAAAGGAGGGAAGGCTGATGGCTGACGCCCAGGACCCGGCCCTGGCCGAGGTGGTGCTCGGCCGCCCGAAAAATCCCACGCCGGACGCGGCCTGCCGCTTCGACCATGTCGAGGAACCGGTGACCTTCGTCATCTTCGGCGTCACGGGCGACCTTGCCGGCCGCATGCTCCTGCCGGCCCTGGCCGCACTTTACGCCGGCGGCAACATGCCGGAAAACTTCGCCATCGTCGGAGCCAGCCGCACGGAGCTAAACGACGACACCTTCCGCGAGCGCATGCGCGCCGCCCTGGAGGCATTCGGCGGCGTGGACCCCGAAATATGGGATGGCCTTGCCCCGCACATGTCCTACATCCGGGTCCACTACGACGACCCGGCCTCGTTCACGGCCCTGGGCGCGGCCCTCGACGCCCTGGCCGCAGAGCAACACCTCGGCGGCAACCGCATCTTCTACCTCGCCGTGCCGCCCACGGCCTACGAGGACATCGCCGTCAACCTGGCCATGGCGGGACTGGCCGACGAAACCCGGGGCCACGCGCGCCTGGTCATCGAAAAGCCCTTCGGCCGCGACCTGGCCACGGCGCGGGTTCTGGAGCAGGCCCTGCACACCCGCTTCTCCGAACACCAGATATTTCGCATCGACCACTACCTGGCCAAGGAGACCGTGCAGAACATCCTCATGCTGCGCTTCGCCAACGCCATCTTCGAGCCGATCTGGAACCGCCGCTACGTGGACTACGTAAGCATCCTCGCCGCGGAATCCATCGGCGTCGAGCACCGCGCCTCCTACTACGACCACTTCGGCGTGCTGCGCGACATGTTCCAGAACCACATGATGCAGCTGTTGTCGCTTTGCGCCATCGAGCCGCCGTCGCTTTTCGAGGCCGAACTCGTGCGCGACGAGAAAACCAAGGTCTTCCGGGCGCTGCGGCCCTTCAGCGCCGCCGATCTGGCCGAGAACCTGGTGCTCGGCCAGTACGCCTCGGGCGTGTGCGCCGGGATCAAGGCTCCGGCCTACCTCGACGAGGAAGGCGTGCCCGGCGAGTCGCTGACCCCCACATTCGCGGCCATGAAGGTCTACGTGGACAACTGGCGCTGGCAGGGTGTGCCGTTTTACATGATCTCGGGCAAGCGCCTGCCGGAGAAGCGCACGGAGATCGCGGTGCAGTTCAAGCCCGTGCCCTTCTCCATGTTCCGGGAAATCTTCGGCGACCACATCAAGGCCAACCGCCTCACGCTTCGCATCCAGCCCGACGAACAGGTCAGCCTGACCTTCCAGGCCAAGGCCCCGGGGCCGATGTGCCTGCGCTCGGTGACCATGAACTTCAATTACTACCAGGGGTACGAAGGGCCGCAGCTGCCGGCCTACGCCAAGGTGCTGCTCGACTGCATGCTCGGCGACCAGACGCTTTTCTGGCGTCAGGACGGGGTGGAGTTGTGCTGGAAGTTCCTCGCGCCCATGCTCGGCGATCCCGATCCCGGGCGGCTTTTCCTGTACAAGGCCGGCACCTGGGGACCGCAGGAGGCGGGCAAGCTGCTGACCGGCCACGGGCTGACGCCATGAACCGCGACATCCGCCGCTTCGCCGCCATGGACGCCCTGACCGCCGCGGCGCTTGACGCCGTGCGCGAGGCCGCGCGCGAGGCCATGACGCAACGCGGCCGTTTCGTCGTGGCGCTCTCCGGCGGCTCCTCGCCGCTGGCGCTCTACGCCGCCATGGCGCGGGAAGGCTACGGCGCGCCGTTTGATGCCACGCACTTCTTCTTCGGCGACGAACGGCTCGTGCCCGTGGCCGACCGCCGCAACACCTTCGGCACGGTGGCCCCCATCCTCTTCACGCCGACGCCCGTGCCCGTGGGCAACATCCGGCCCATGCCCGTGGAGATCCGGCCGGCGGAACTGGCCGCGGAAACCTACGAGGCGGAAATCCGCGAGACGCTCGGGGCGGGGCCGGGGGAAATCCCCCGCTTCGACCTGATCCTGCTCGGCATGGGCCCGGACGGGCACACGGCGTCGCTTTTTCCGGGCAGCCCGGCGCTCGAGGAAACGCGAAGGCTCGTCGCGGCCGTGCCCGCGCCGACCACGGTCGAGCCCCACGTGCCGCGGCTGACCTTCACCCTGCCGCTTTTAAACGCGGCGCACCGCGTGCTCTTCCTGGCCGCGGCCAAGGGCAAGGAGCAGGCGCTGGAAAGGGCGCTTGGCGACGCGCCGGACCCGGACGCGCCGGCATCGCTGGTGCGGCCGCAGGGCGCGCTGACGTGGCTGGTTGCGACAGGCTGACGGCTCAACCGAAAGAGGTGGCCGCAAGCCCGCCGAGGAAACTCATGGTGAAATCGGAGGAGGAGACGTCGCTGTTGAGCTGGTTGAGGTAGGCGGCGTAGCCGTTGGTGCGCAGGCGGGCACTGGCCTGGCTCGCGGTCATGTTCTGGAGCGAGGCGCTGTTCTGGGCCAGGGCCGTGAACGCCTGGGTGAGGACGTCGGTCTTGGCGAAAAGCGATTCGATGGCGTCCTTGTCCGGATGGTCGTTGGCCACCTTCACCTTGCCGTCGCTGCCGAGCTTGAGGGTGATGGGCTTGCTCGTATCGATGCCGAGTTCGTCGAACTTGCTGGCGAGCGTCTGGGTCAGCTGGTGTTGCAGGGCTTCGTTTTGGCTCTTGAGCGAAAGAATCGGGCTGACGTAGTCCGAATCGCTCTGGGACAGGGTCTTGGCGACGCGCGACCAGGTGGCCGCGTCGGCCTTGCTCGAACTCGACGTGTCGCTGGTGGTCGTGTTGCCGGAGGCCGACCCCGTGGCGATACCGGCGGTCGCGCCCTGGGTGATGGTGAGTTGCCGGTTCAGGCTGTCGTAGCTTGTGGTGATGTCCATGACGCCCTCCTGTGGCCGTCGTGGACATAGCAAGAATGATTCCAGGAAAAACCTGCCGCCTGCCTCGCACCGCGTTTTCGCGACGCGTGCTCGCCTATTGCGCACGCGTTCCGCCGCGGCGCGCCTCTCAGCGCAGGGCGTCCTCGGGGCCGGGCTGCATCAGGAAGTCCAGGGGATCCAGGCCGAAAACATCCGGGTCCAGGGCCTGGGCGATGCCGGGCCCGCCCTCCTGCCAGCCCCCCAGGTCGAGCGGCCGCGGGGCGCACGGCCGGCCCGAGACGTCAAGGACCAGGACCAGCTCGGGGAAAAGCGGCCGGCCGGGATTGCCCCGGCGCACGAAACCGTATTCGCCGCTTGCCAGCCGCACGAAGCTGCCCACGGGATAGGGACCCAGGAACTTGATGAAGCGTTCGACCAGCTGCGCGGGGAAATCCCGTCCGCGCATGCCGTAGAGCACGCCGAGCGCCCGGGTCGGCAACATGGCGTCCTTGTAGGAGCGGCGGCTGGTCAGGGCGTCGAAGACGTCGGCCACGCCGAGAACGCGGCCAAAGGGGTGGATGGCCTCGCCCGCAAGCCCCTGCGGATACCCCGAGCCGTCGCATCTCTCGTGATGCTCGCCCACGCCGCGCAGCACCGCGTCCGGCAGCCCCCGCCCGGCCAGCAGGCGGCAGCCGTGGGCCGGATGGTCGCGGATGCGCTCGAATTCCTGGGGAGAGAGCGGGCCGGGCTTGTTGAGGATGGCGTCGGGCACGCCGGTCTTGCCCAGATCGTGGAACAGCCCGGCCAGGCCCAACTGCTTGAGTCCCTGCCGGGAGATGCCGAGCGCCGCGCCAAAGGCCACGGCGAGCACGGCCACGTTGACGCCGTGGGTGAAGGTGTAGGCGTCGTGCACGCGCAGCTTGGCCAGGGCCACCATGGCGTCGCGGTTGTGTACGGCGCTGGTGATGACGTCGTCTATGAGGATTTCGGAGGCGGCGACATTGACCTCGCCGCCGTTTCGCACCTCGCGCAGCACGTCGTGGGCAATGGCCAGGCAGTCCTGGTAGAGGGTTTTGGCCTCGGCCAGGCTCTGGGCCAGGGGCATCTGCTCGCCGGGCTTCCCGGGCGCGGCCGGGGACTCGGACGTTGACGCCTTCGCCGCGTCGTCGGACGCGGCGGCGGCGGTGCCCAGGGACGCGGTCAGCCGGCTGTCCAGCGCCGCCCGGGCCGAACCGAAACTCCCCTTCTCGGTGTCGATGAAGGCTTCCTCGTACCCGGCCTCGACGATCTCGCGCAGCGCCCCGCCGTTTTCGATCACGCCCTCGCGGCTGTACAAGTAGGGATATTCGAGCCAGGACAGGCCCGTGTCCACCACGTACATGCCGACGGCAAGCTCGGCGACCTGGACTTTTCGCAGCACGGCCTCTCTCCCGGCGGGTGCTTGGAACGCAGAAAGCCGAAAGGCGACACCTTCCGGCTTTCTGTATACGCGCTCACTTCAGGCAGGTCACTTCTTTTCCGTCACCACACTTTGCTCGCCGACGATGCGATACCCGTCGCCTGCCGCACGCAGCAGGAACGTAAACTTCGCCTGTCCGTGAACATTTTTTCCGCCGTTCTTGACGGAAAACGCCGTCGGCACCGTGACGCGCAGGTCGCCGTTCGGCAATTTCTCCACGGCCGCGGGTTTGGGCGTATACGTGCGTTCTGGCCAGCGCTGAAAATAGTCAGTTTTGTCCTGGCGGACGATGTCCTTGCCGCTCTTTCCTTTCTTGTAGTAGTCCACGCGCTCGCCATAATAGTCGAGCAGGCCGTTGACGTCTCCGGAAACGCTTTTGTCGAAAAAGCCCTTCACGAGGTCCGCCACGGCCGGCGGCACGGCCTCGACGGCTGGAGCCGCGCCCTCCTTGCCGGGGATGACGATTTCCGCGCCGGCTTCGAGGTGATCGGCGTTCTTCATGCCGTTGGCGGCCATGAGGTCCTTGGCGGACACGCCGAATTTCTTGGCGATGCGCGTCAGGCTGTCGCCGCGGGCCACGGTGTAGGTCTGTTTGGCGGGCTCCCGGGCAGGCGGCGGCGAAACGGTTCCGACCTCAACGGTTTCCACGACCTCGCCCGGCTGTTCGGGGGCCTGGGCCTGTGCGGGAGCCGGCGCGGCGGGCGGCGCGACCGCAGGGGCTGCGGGCGCGG
>DQED01000033.1:4326-7341 GCA_003525525.1 Desulfovibrio sp. | reverse complement strand
GCCTGACACCGCGCCGCACACGCCGCCACGGGCCATGCCCACGCCGAATCCCGTGGCCAGCCGCACGGCCAGGGCCGCATCGAGGCCGGCCGGCGCGCACAGGGACAGCAGAACGGATTGGCAGCAATTATAGCCGTTGGCGAAATGGCCGATGGCCACGCTCCCCGCATCGGACATGGCAGCCTCCTTTCCCATGCCGGAAAACCGGCAGATTCCGCCGGAATTACCTGACAGGCCGGACAGGGGCAAGCGGGCAGGCGGCAATAAAAAAGCCCCGGCTCCCTTTGCGGGGGCCGGGGCCATGCCTAGAGAAATAACCTTACAGCAGCGTGACGGCGATATGGTCGGCCTCGTTGTTGCGGAGCGTGAGCGTGAAGTCGCGCAGGCGAAGAGCCACGGGGTCCTTGAGCGGCGCCCTGCCGACCACGGACACTTCGGTGCCCGGCACAAGGCCCATGTCGCGCAGACGCCTGCCGAGCTCGCCCTGCGCCTCCACCCGGCAGATGCGGGCACGCTGACCGACCTGCATGCGCCGCAGGCCGATGCACGCGGTCGAAACTTCCTGATCCATGCCGACTCCTTGGGGACAAAATGAAATGGACCCGCGACGCCGCATCCGCGTGTCGCAGCCGGTCCACGCCGCTCAGGCGACCTGGGAAACGGGCTCCGTCACGGGCTGGGCGAGGCGTCCGAGCACCTTTTCCGCCAGACCGTGCCCGATGGACATGCAGGCGCCCCGCGCGCGCAGACAGACCGGTCCGCCGCAGCCGGCTGTTATCTCGACCACGGTGCCGGGCGTGANNCGTGATGCCCATGGCGCAAAGCCGGCCCCGAGCCTTGGGACAATCGCACAAGAATTCGACGCGTACGCGGCTGCCGGGGGGAAAGTGGGTGAGGCTTTCGAGGGGGGCCATGGATCGCGCTCCTTGCATGGCCCTTTTCTAGGCATGTTGAGAATGATTGTCAAGCTCCCTCTCGACGAAAAAGCCTAGCCGCTCCCCGTGCGCTTGAGCGCGAACACGAGCGCCAGGGATACCGCGGCCAGGAGTGCGGACAGGACGCCCGCGCGCAAAAAATCGCCCGTAAAGACGGAGTTGTAGATCTCGAGCGAGACCGTATTCGTGCGCCCGATGATGTCGCCGCCAAGGAGCAGGCTCACGCCCACTTCGCCAAGCGCCCTGCCCGTGGCCAGGAACATGCCCGCGGCGATGCTTTTCTTGCAGTGCGGCAGCACCACGCGCACGAAGGTCGTCAAGGGCGACTTGCCGAGCACGGCCGAGAGTTCGACCAGACGCATCAGCTCGCCCCGCACCGAGGCCTGCACCGGCCGCACCATGAGCGGGATGCCGGCCACCACGGAGGCCAGGGCCAGCCCGGTGAAACCGAAGACGATGTCCAGGTCGAAAAGCCGCCGGGCCAGGAGGCCGAAGGGACCGTTTCGCCCGAGCAGCAACAGCAGGAAAAACCCCACGGCCATGGGCGGCAGGACCAGCGGCAGGGAGATCAGGAAATCCAGCACGGCGAGAAACCGGCCCCGGCCCCGGCCGAGCAGGTAGCCGAGCGGCGCGCCGAGCAGGAAAAAGACAGGCACCGCCACGGCCATGACCCGAAGCGTCAGCTTGACGGAAAAGACGACGCCCGGGTCCGTGGCCGCGGCGAGGATGGATGCTCCCGGCAAAGGCTACATCCCGTGCGCGGCGGCGATGTCCTTGGCCGGCTTGCTGGCGAGGAACGCGGCGAACTTCTTGGCCGTGGCGGCATTGGGAGCGCCGGCCAAGTTCCCGGCCACGATCTCGATGGGCGCGTACAGGGACGGGTCCACTTCCAGGTAGCCGCCGATCTTGTCGCCAAGCCCCATCACGTCGGTACGGTTGACGAAACCGGCGTCGACTTCGCCGCTGAGGATGTAGGTGGTGACCTGGGGCACGGTGGCGACGACCAGAAGCTTGTCCGCCACCTGCTTGGCCAGGCCGGATTTCTCCAGGAACTGGCTGGCGGCCTTGCCGTAAATGGCTTTCTGCGGATCGGGCATGGCCAGGCGCTTGACCTCTGGCTTGGCCACGTCGCTTGCGGCGGCGAGCTTTTTGCCCTTGGGCCAGGCCACGACCAGAATGCCCTTGCCGATAGGGGCGACGCCATTAAAGGAGAGGCCCGCGCCTTCGAGGAAGCCCTTCTCGCCGACGAGCACGTCGATGACCCCGCCGGCCTTTGCCTGCGTCGTCACCTGGCCCATATTGCCGAAGGAGAGTTCGGGCTTGATGCCGCTTTCCTTTTCAAAGGCCGTGGCCAAATCGGTGACGAGCTTTTTGTAGCCCGCGCCGGCGGCCACGACCAGGTTTTCGGCCAGGGCGCTGCCGGCCAGGCACAGCACGAGGGCCAGCGTCAGGATGATGCGTCGCATGGGCGTTCCTCCTTGGGGACGGGTTTCGGGGAGCGGAGCACCGGACGTCGGCCGTCGTCCGACGCCGCGGCCAGGATGGCCGGCGGCGCATCGTCGAAACGGGCGAGCAGGGCCGCGCGCTCCTCGCGATAGAGCGCAAGCTGGCGGCCGAACCAATCCCGGTCGATCCTCCCCCGGTTGATGGTCACGACCGCGTCGCCAAGAAGCGCTGCCTCGGCCAGGTCGTGGGTCACGTGCACGATGGGAATGGCGAAGCGCTCGCGCACGGCGAGCAGCTCGCCGCGAAGGGAGGCGCGCGTGGCGGCGTCCAGGGCGNNAAAAGGGCTCGTCGAGCAACAGCGCCTTGGGCCTTCGCGCCAGGGCCTGGCACAAGGCCCCGCGCTGCCGCTCGCCGCCGGACATGGTCCCGGGCCGGCTGGCGGCCAGGTGGGCGATGCCGAAGAGTTCGAGGAGATGCGCCGCGAATGCCGTGTCCGTCGTGGCGTAGGCCACGTTTTGCGCAAGAGTCATGTGCGGGAAAAGCGAATACTCCTGGAAGACGAGCCCTACCCCGCGCCGCCTGGCGCATACGCGCGCGCCGGACGCGGTGTCGCGCCAGACCTCGTCGCCCAGGG
>DQED01000033.1:1904-4303 GCA_003525525.1 Desulfovibrio sp. | reverse complement strand
TCTTGCCCGAGCCCGACGGACCGGTCACGGCCAGGAGCTTGCCGGCCGGACAGGAAAACTCCACGTCCAGGGTGAAATGAGGGAGCTTTTTTTTCAGGCGAACCGCAAGGGTCATGCTGCGTCCGACCCGTTTTCGGCAATGAAGGCGAGCAGTCGTGCCGCATCCACCGGGACGGTGATCTGCGGGCAGTGGCCGCTTCTGAGTTCGTGCATGGCGAACCCGAGCCCCCTGGCGCGCTCGGCCATGGCCACGAGCATGGGATTGGGGTTTTCCAGGCAGCGCACGTAGTGTTTTTTCGCCGGGAAAACCAGTTCGCCTTCCGGCGCGGGGTCGGTGAAGGCGGCCATGGGGAAGGGGGCCAGGCGCGACATGAACCAGTCCTCGTCGGGCGCGCCGGCCACGCCGAACATGGCGGCCTGCCAGGGGGAGACCAGCCAGCCGTCCAGGCGGCGCGCTTCGAGCATGGCCGCAAACGGCTCGCCGCCAAGCCCGGCGAAAGACAAACCGGGTTTGGGAATGATGCCCTCGAGGTAGACCGTAGCCGCCACGCGGGGCGCAAGGCGCGGCATGGCCGCCGCGCACACGATGCCCGAATAGCTGTGCGCCACGAGGATGACGCCCTGCAGGTCGAACAGCTCCAGGTAGGCGGCCAGTTCGTCCACATACACGGAAAGTCCGAGTTCCTTGACGCGCACCGTGCGGTGGTGCCCGCAGCCCGAGAACGTGGGCGCATGGACCGTGTGGCCCAGGGTGGCAAGGGCTCCCGCCATGTTCCTGAACACCCAGCCGCCCTGGAACGCGCCGTGTACGCAAACGAATGTGGCCATACGCCGTCCTCCCCGGCACGCGTCTCCCCCCCCGGCCGGCCGAAGGGGCGCGTTGCGCTGCAAACCTTGCCACGCCGCGCCGGCATGAAAAACCCGACACGAGGCATACTTTTCGACGCTACTCACAATCACGCATATTCAAACATGCGTGACAATCAATATACTGCTCATGGCATACCGTAATTACGTCACGAAAGACAACAGTGTCACGCCAGAGATACTATTCGTGATATTCCATTTATATTCTTTACAACACAACAGCATTTCGCTACTGACTCGTATCATGAGTGCTTCCGAAGACAATCTCCTGGACCGGATAGCCCGTCTCGACGCTCCCTCGCTGGAGCGCCTGCTCGAACATGCCGAAGCGCTGCTGTCCCAGAAAGGCGACAGGCCGTTGCGGCGGCACCATCCGGGCATGGGCCCGTGCCAGGCGGCGATGTTCAAGGTACCCCACGAAATCCGCCACCTGGACACGGAACAGATCGAACGCCTCACCGCCGCTTTCGACGCCTGGCGCGACGCGGCGCGCACGTCGCCCATCCGGCGGGCCAGGGAACGCATGCGCCTGGTCTACCTGATGCTGCGCCACAGCGGCGGCAAGCTCGGGGAGGTGCTTTCGCTCAACGAGAACACCGACATCGACATGGGGCAGTCCACGGTGACCCTCGGCGGAGGCAAGCCGGAAGAGACGGCCCGCAAGGTCATCGTGCCCAAGCCCTTTCTGGAGGAAGTGCGCCGGTTCGCGGCCAGCCCCGCCAACAGGCACATGCGCGGCGAGTTGTTCCGGCTCGATCCCGGCTTCGTGCGCCGCAAGCTCTACGAGCAGGCCGTCAAGGCCGATCTGCCGCCCGGACGCGTCAGCCCGACGTCGCTGCGCCACTCCCGGGCCGTGGAACTGCTGCGCGGCGGCGTGCCCCTGCCCGTGGTGCAGGTCATGCTCGGCCACTCGAGCCTGGTGCTCACTTCCATCTACTGCTCCTTTTCCGAGCAGGATTGCCAGCGCATCCTCAACCACTGCGTCATCAAGGAGAGTCGTGTGAAAACCAGCGCCCGCAACACCTTCTTCGGCACCGTCAGCAGCGTGCGCAAAAGTCCCCTGCTCACGGAAATTTCCCTTGCGGTCCAGAACGGCTTCGAGGTCGTGGCCGTCATCACCAACGAGAGCTTCGAGCGCCTGGGGCTCACCGAAGGCGGCCAGGTCACGGCCCTGGTCAAGGCTCCCTGGGTGCTGCTCGGCAAGGACGAGCACAAGGCCCGCACCAGCGCCCGCAACTGCTTTCCCGGCAGGGTCACGGGCATCCGCGGCGACGGCGTGGCCGTCGAGATCATGGGCATGCTCGACGGCGGCACGCCCATGTGCGCGCTGATCACCGCCGAATCCGTGGAATCGCTCGACATCAAGGAAGGCGACGTGGTCTGGTTCTTCTTCAAGGCCTTCAGCGTGATCATCAGCACCGACTAGCGGCCCACTTCGCGACGCCCGCGCGGTCGGTGCGGGCCCCCTCCCCTGCGACTGCCATGTCCGCTCGCCTGGGCGGCAAAACGCCGCGGGCCCGGCCAGGAATTCC
>DQED01000033.1:1512-1860 GCA_003525525.1 Desulfovibrio sp. | reverse complement strand
CTGGCCGCCGGAGGCATCATCTCATTGTTCATTCAACATTCGGGCAATCCTTGAGGGCCTCGGTGATGCTGGCTTCGGGGTAGGCGAAGTCCGTGAGCTTGCCCTGGAAGAAGGCATCGTAGGAGGCGAGGTCGAGCAGGCCGTGGCCGGAATACAAAAAGACCACGTTCTCGCCGGGCTTGGCCCGCTTGGCCGTTTCGATGGCCCCCTTGATGGCGTGGGAGGTTTCCGGCGCGGGCAGGAAGCCCTCGGTACGCAGGAACAGCCGCGCCGCGTCGAAGCACTCGGTCTGGAAGTAAGCCGTGGCGTCGATGATGCCCTCATTGGCCAGGTTGCACACGATGGGCG
>DQED01000033.1:982-1419 GCA_003525525.1 Desulfovibrio sp. | reverse complement strand
AGCGTGGGGCAGGCCTTGGGCTCCACGGCGATGAAGCGGATGTTTTCCCCGGCGAGCTTTCGCGGCAGAAACGGCAGCACGAGCCCGGCGAAGTTGCTGCCCCCGCCGACGCAGCCGACGAGGTAGTCGGGCTTTTCGCCTATCATGGCCAGCTGCTTTTCCACTTCGAGACCGATGATGGTCTGGTGGTGCAGCACGTGGTTGAGCACGCTGCCGAGCGCGTATTTTGTGTCGTCGTGGGTGGCGGCGTCNNTCCTCCACGGCCTCGGAGATGGCGAGCCCCAGGGAGCCGGCGCAGTCGGGATCGGAAGCGAGCATGGCCCGGCCGGTCTGCGTGTTCTCCGAGGGCGAGGGGAAGATCTCGCCGCCGTAGGCGTTGATGAGGATGCGGCGGTAGGGCTTCTGGTTGTAGCTCACCTTGACCATGTAGACCGTGC
>DQED01000033.1:0-894 GCA_003525525.1 Desulfovibrio sp. | reverse complement strand
GGGATGGCGGTGTTGGGCTTGTGCGAGCCGGCCGGGGAGACGGACTCGTTTTTATAAAAGATCTTGCATTTGACGCCGAGCGCCTGCTCGAGCTTGCGCGCGCGCACCAGGGGCGTGGGGCGGAAGAGCCGGTAGATGTCGAGGACGGGCTCGGGGATATCGAGCCAGCGCACGGGCGAGAGTTCCTGCTCGATGACGGCTTTGGGGAAAATGACTTCGAGTTGCTCCGGGGACACGGGCTTCCGGGTCTGGGGATCGAGGGGCGGAGCCAGGGGGGTCGGCAGGTCGGGCAGGGCGTTGTANNTTGTACCACTGCCGGGGCATCTCCGATTCGGGCAGGTTGATGCGGCACTCCATGCGGTTCTCCGAATGCGTGGATTTCCGGGGCGCGACGCGGCGCTTGACGCAAGCGCCATGCCCGCCCGACGGCTTGCAATGCGCAGGCCTTACATCCCCGGGCGCTTTTTCACAACCCGTGACCTTGGCCCCCGGTCCGCGCGCGACGGGAGCGCGAAGCGCTTTGCTTTTGTGCGCCGTTGCAGCTATTTTCAGCGCATTCACGCACAAGGAACCGCCCATGAAACGCCTGGTCGCCGCCTTCCTGCTCTCCCTTGCCCTGTCCGTGCCGGCCCTGGCCGGCGAGATCGCTGTTTTCGCCGCGGCGAGCCTCACCAACGCCGTCGAGGCCATGCGCGCCGCCTTCGAACGCAGCCACCCAGGCATGCTCCTCGTGCCGTCGTTCGCCGCCTCGGGAACACTGTTGCAACACATGCAAAACGGCCAGCCCTGCGACGTATTCATAAGCGCCGACGCCGCAACCATGGACGCGGCCGTGGACCGGCGGCGCGTCGACCCCGTCACGCGGCGCATCGTCGCCGGCAACGCCCTGGTCCT
>DQED01000300.1 GCA_003525525.1 Desulfovibrio sp. | reverse complement strand
CTGGCGGGTGAAGCTGGCCGTGATCTCCTGCCCCAGCACCACGGCGGACCAGTTGCCGGCGATGTCCGCCGGCTGTTGCGCCCGGGCCGGCAGCGCGGCCGCGGCCGCCAGCAGGACGCACAGGGCGACTNNGCGACTGCATGAAAGTACCGCATCACAGCAAACCCTCGCGCCGCATGAGGGTCACGAACTTGGTCCGGATGGCCTTGAGTTCCATGACGATAGTCTCCACCTGGCCGTAGTGGCTGGAGAATTTGACGGCTCCGTCCAGTTCCCGCTGCCGCTTGGCCAGCCGCTGGTTGACGAAGTCCAAAAAGGCCTGTGGGCCCGAATCCTTGTTTTCCAAACCCTGCTCCGATGCGAAAGCCGACGGCCCGGCACTGCGGGCGGCGACGGCGCTGCGGCGCATGTTGCGCCATGGCGCCTCCTTTCAGGCTATACCCAGGAATCGGGTCGGGTTCAAGCGTTTCCGGCGCGACGGCACCCTGAAAAGCGGAAGCCGCCCAGACCCAGGGAGTGGTCCAAGCGGCTTCCTAAAAAGGCCGTGGTGGCGTGTTGGGGGAGGAGGCTAGGGGGTGGCCGCCACGGCCAGGTGATTTTGTGCGGTGTGGTTTCGGCTTACGCCCACCGCGCTCACATTCTTCAATGAGCAAAAGGCGGGCCAACTTCGCCGGTATTGGCAATATTTAATTTTACATGACAAATCAATGTAATACAGAAAATGGCGTTGTCCACCCGGCAGAAACAGCCCCCACGGGTCTTTCTCCGCCCTTTCCTTTCGATTAGCTTTATTACAATCTTAATCCCGGCGTCGCGGGCCATGGTGGCGGCGACAAGGCAGCCCGGAGGCGGCAGAGCGTGGTCAAGGTGCACATCGACGAAGTGGAGCACGGCATGGTGGCCGGCAAGGACATAAGCGGCCAGCAGGGCGTGGTTTTGTTGCGCCAAGGCACCGTGATCTCGCAGGAGAACATCCGCACCATGCGCGCGTTCGGCGTGCGCGACGTGGAGGTCGTGTCCGGGACGGAACAGGCCGAAGAAGCGGCTCCGGAACAGGAGGCCGTCGCCCGGCGTTGCCGGGAACTGCTCGCGCCGCGCTTTTGCGCCCTGGACACCGCCACGCCCTTCGGCCGGGCGGTGTTCGACTTGGCCGCCGCGCGCGCCGCCGCGCGCGTCCTGGCCGAAGGCATGGACCTCGCGGCCGCGGCCGATGCGCCGTCGCTGCTGGGGTTCGCTCCGGAAACCCAGCTTTTCGGCAGCCAGCGCATCGATCCGGCGAGCCTCGTTTCCGGCGAAGTGGAACTGGCCACGCTGCCCGAAGTCCACGTACGCCTGCTTTCGGCCCTGCAATCGGAAAAGACCTCGGCCAGGGAGCTTGCCGCACTCATCGGGCGCGACCCGGGATTCGCGGCGAAACTCCTGCGCCTGGTCAACAGCCCCCATTACGCCGCGCGCGCCCCGGTGGATTCCATCACCCGGGCCGTGGACATGGTCGGGCGCAAGGAGCTGACCACATTGATCATGAGCCTGGCGGCGCTCAACGCCTTCGACGACATCGAGCCGGGGCTATGGGACATGCGCGCCTTCTGGCGGCATGCCGCGGCCTGCGCCGTCTACGCCTCGCTGCTCGCGGCCTCCTGTCCGGGAACCTCCCCGGAACGGGCGTTCGTGGGCGGACTGCTCCACGACCTCGGCCAGCTCGTGATCCTGCGCAAGCTGCCGGCCGCGGCCGGGCGGGCGCTGCTGCTCTCGCGCGTGGAGGGCCTGCCCGACGCCGAGGCGGAAACCGTGGTGCTCGGCATCGACCACGCGGCCGTGGGCCGGGCGCTTTTAGCCGGCTGGCATTTCCCCGACAGTCTTGCGGCCATGGCCGGCGACCACCACAACCCCTCCGGCGACGCCGGGGACCGGGAAACGGCGCTGGTCCACGTGGCGGACATCCTGGCCACGGCCTGGGCCTGGCCGCCCTTTTCCGGCTCGCCCGTTCCGGCCCTGTCCGAGGCGGCCTGGCGTTCCCTGGGCCTGCCGGAAAGCACCCTGGCGGAGGTGGCCGCGGCCGGCGACGACCGCATCCGCGACATCGAATCCATCTTCTTCAACCCGGCGGCCAGACCGCCCCAATAACACCATGGCCAACGACGACCGCCCCACCGTTTCCCGCCGCAACCTCGTGCGCGCGCTGCTCGGCCGCGACATCCCCAAGCCCCGGGCCGACGCCCCTGCGCCGGACCGGCACGCCGCCGGCGACGCGGCCTACGCCGCCGGGGACTACCTCGCCGCCGTGGCGGCCTACAGGGCCTCGGTGCGCGAAGACCTCTCCAACACGGCCGCGCGCTTCCGCCTGGGCCATGCGCTCTACGCCACGGGCCAGCCCCTCCAGGCGCGGGTGGAATTCGAACACGTGCTGCGCCTTTCCGGGGGGAAAGACGCCGCCGCGCGCTTTTTCCTGGCGCTTTCGTTTCTTGCCCTGGACAAAGCGGCAAAAGCCGCCCTGACCCTGGCGGCCTTTGCCGACCCGGACCGGCCGGAACTCGAACGCGCCGCCCACGAGGCCGCCCGGACACTGGAAGCCGATCCCGCCGCCGACACCGCGGGCATGGCGCAGGGGCTGCACGCCCTTGCCGCGGCAACGGCACTCGTGCCGGAATCGTCGGCAAGCACATAATTTCCGACGGAAATATTGCCGGAACGCGGCGTGCACGCTATGGTGCACACATGCAGGACCCGCATCCGTTCGGCCGCCGCATCCGCGAAAAACGCCTGGTCCTCCAGGCCGGCGATCCCGCGTTTTCCCTGCGCCGCCTCGCCGCGCGCCTGGGCATCCAGCCGTCCTACTTGAGCCGCCTGGAACGCGGCGCGTCCCCGAGCCTGTCCGAGGCCCACATCCTGGCTCTGGCCGAGGCCCTGGACGAGCCGCCCGACGTCCTGCTCGCCCTGGCCGGCAAGCTCCCCTCCGACGTGCGCGACGCCCTGCTCGCCCGGCCGGAATCCCTGTGCGGGTTGATCCGGGACATCACCGCCCTGCCCGACCAGGGCGCATCGCCCTGGCACGACCTGCGCACCCTGGCCGCCTCGTTTCACGAAACCCAGCGCCTGGCCAGGGTCGGCAGCTTCAACCGGGACATGGTCACGGGGCAGGACTTCTGGTCCGAAGAATTTCAGCGCATCTTCGGGCTGCCCCCGGGCAGCCCGATCCCTGCCTTCCCGGAATTCCTCGAACTGGTGCATCCCGACGACCGGTCGACCGTGGAGGCCGTGCGGCGCAGGCTCCTCGCCCAAGGCGGTTCCCTGCGCTACGAATACCGTTTCCGCCGCAGCGACGGCCTGTGGCGGCACGCCAGGGCCGTGGCCAGGGCCGAGCGCGACGCCTCGGGCCGCGTGACGCGCATCTACGGCACGGTCCAGGACATGACCAGCGAACGCCGGGCCCGCGACAACCTGCGCTCCATGGCCCGCTTCCCCGAGGACAATCCCCACCCCGTGCTGCGCATCGGCCGTGACGGCGTCCTGGCCTTCGCCAACCCGGGCTGCGCGGCCCTGCTCGACGCCTGGGGCATGGCCGTCGGCGCGCCCATGCCCGCCCCCTTTGCCGCCGCCGCGAAGCGCGCCCTTGACGCCGGCGCGCCAGAAACCTTCCACATCCCTGTCGGCGAGAGGCTCCTGGAGATGATCGCCTGCCCCCTTGCCGCAAGCCGGGAAGTCAACTGCTACGGCCGCGACGTCACTCCGGAACGGCAGGCCGGGGAAAACGGGAACGCCTTCGATCCCCGCCTGCGCGAGCTTTTCGACGAGGCCGGCCTGGGCCTTTTCCAATCCACGCCGGACGGGCGCATCCTGGCCGTCAGCGACTGCATGGCGCGCCTGTTCGGCTACGGCACGCCCGAGGCCATGCTCGCGGCCATCGGCCACGACGCCGCCCAGGTCTTCCTGGACCCGGGAGAACGCAAGCGCATCGTGGAGCGGCTGCGCCGCGACGGGGAACTGGCGCGGCTGGAGGTCGTCAACAAACGGCGGGACGGTTCGAGCTTCATCGGCCGGCTGCGCGTCCGCCTGGTCGAGTACGAAGGACAGCCAGTCGTGGAAGGCTTCGTGGAGGACATCAGCGAACGCCAGCGCAAGGAGCAGGCGCTTCGCGCCCGGGAAGAGCGCCTCAAGGCGCACCTGCGCAATTTCCCCCTGCCGACCCTCACCTTCGTGATCAAGGACCGCGAGCTCGTGCTGGCCGACGCCAACCGCGCGGCCGAGGCGCTTTTCCGAGGGCGCATCGGCACGTGTACGGACGCGCCGGCCGGGGCCATCTTCCACGAGACCCCGGACGTCTACCTGGCGCTGTGGAGCGCGCTGGAGTCCCGGCGCACCAGCCGCAAACGCCTTACCTTCCGCCCGCCCGGGGCGAGCGAACCCGGCATCTTCGACATGACGTTCGTGTGCGCCGCGTCGGATACGGTCATGCTCCACGCCGAGGAGGTCACGGCGCTGGAAAAGGCGCGCGACGACGTGCGGCGCACCCTCGAACAACTGCGCGCCATCCTCGACCACGTGCCCTACGCCGCAAGCCTCGTCGGCACGGACGGGCGCACGCTGTTCCTGAACAAGGCCTTTGTGGACCTCGTGGGGTATACGCTGGAAGATATTCCGGACGCGGCGGCCTGGTGGACCAAGGCCTATCCGGACCCGGCGATGCGGGCGGCGGTCATGGCCGAGTGGCAAGGCCATCTGGGCAACACGAGCCGACGCGTCTACCCGGTCCACTGCGGCGACGGGGTGACGCGGCTGCTCGATTTCACGGTCGCGCCCCTGCCCGACGGCAAGATGCTGCTCACCATGCGCCCGCCGGACGGCCCGGAAACCTCGGCCGTCCCCGGCGCATCCGAGGAGCGTTGAGGCTGTCGCCGCTTCAGGAAAGCGTCGCCAGCACCGCTTCGGTCGCGGCGAAATCGGCCCCGGCCGCGGCCATGGCCGCCAGCGCCCGTGCGCCGTCGCCCGGGGCGAGGTCCACGGCGGCGATG
>DQED01000345.1 GCA_003525525.1 Desulfovibrio sp. | reverse complement strand
CGGGGGGCACGGACTGGCTGGTTGCGGGAGCCTGCGCGGCCGGAGTCGCGGGCGTGGCGGGTTGCGGCGCGGCGATCGCGGCCGGCTGCTGGGGGGCCGGCTCCACGGGCGTGACGGACTGGGCCGGTTCGACGACCACGGTCGTGGCCGGCTTTTCGCCGCGCAGGGCTTCGTAGACGGCGATGGGCAGCACGTTGTTGGCCTTGGCGACTTCGGACAGGGTCTGGGCCGGATGGGCCTGGAGGCCGGCTGCCTGGAGGCGGTCCATGATGTCGGCCTGCTTGAAGCCGTACTCCTCGCAGATGTCCGAGAGTTTGCGCCGGCCGAGCCCGGGCGGCGGGTCCTTGGGCAGGCCGGCGGCGGTCGCGCCGCCCGAGGGTTCCATGACCATCTTGAGGGCTTCGAACACGCCGGCCGGGGCCACGCCGTTTTGGCGGGCGATTTCGGCCAGGGTGAGGTCGGCGCTGTCGGCCTTGATGTTTTTGAGCCGCAACAGGGCGAGCGCCTTGTCGCCGTCCATGCCCATGCGCCGGGCGAGGTCGGCCAGGGTGGAGCGTTCGGCCAGGGCGAAGGGCGGTTCGCCGTAGGTTTCGACGGCGCGCGTCTTGAGGTAGTCCGAGAAGGCCACGAGCTGGCGCACGGGCGGCAGTCCGGACAGGGCCCAGACGAAGACGGCCGCGGTCAGCAGGAGGCCGGCGAAAAAAGGGCGCGTGAAGACGACCACGACGCCGTCGTCGTCGCGCAGATGGTCGAGCAGGTTGTCCCAGTTGCAGCCGATGTGCACGAGGCTTGCGACGCAAAAGAGCATGCCCATGCCGAGGTGCGCGCCTTGCCAGCGCGCCAGCGAAAGCCCGAAGAAATTCCAGTTGGACCAGGACGCCACGCGGTCGGCCGGGGCGACGTAGACGACCAGGGCGGTGAGCATCGTCAGGAAGAGGGAGAAGAAAAGAACCAGGGAGACGATTTTCTTGAGCATCCGCAACTCCATCCCCGGGCTGCGGCCGGGCATGTCAGGTTGCCCGCCCTCTAGCATGCCTTGGCCGCTTTGCCCATCCCCGGCGTGGGCGCCTCCCGAACGGGCGCGGCCTGTTGACGCGGCATCCCAAAGACGCTACCTCCCGGCCCCAAGGCCGGCGGCATCCGCCGGCGACTGCCAAGGAGCATACGATGCGAGAGAAGATCGAAGCCGCGCTGGGCAAGATCCGTCCTTCCCTGCAAGCCGACGGCGGCGACGTGGAACTGGTCGAGGTGACGGACGGCGGCATTGTCCGGGTACGCCTGACCGGGGCCTGCAAGGGCTGCCCCATGTCGCAGATGACGCTCAAAGGCGGCGTCGAGCGCATCCTCAAGCAGGAAGTGCCGGGCGTCAAGGCCGTGGAAGCGGTCTAGCCGCCCGCAAGCGTCGCCAATCCCGCCGGCCGCCGCCTCCGCTGCGCCGCGCCGGCCCGTTTTCCCGCCCTTTTCCGGGAGTTCCCTGCGGGACTCCCGTTTTTCCTTGGAGCCCGACATGAGCACCATCGTCACCCGGTTCGCCCCGAGCCCGACCGGCTACCTGCACATCGGCGGCGCGCGCACGGCCATTTTCAACTGGCTGCTGGCCCGCCATCTCGGCGGCAAGTTCCTGCTGCGCATCGAGGACACGGACCTCGCACGCTCCAACGCCGACATGACCCAGTCGATCCTGGACGCCATGGAATGGCTGGGGCTCGGCCACGACGGCGAGATCACCTACCAGAGCAGGCGGTTCGACCTTTATAATGAATATATCGACAAGCTCCTGGCCTCCGGCAACGCCTACTGGTGCTCGTGCACGCCCGAGGAAGTGGAGGCCATGCGCGAGGAGGCCCGGGCCAAGGGCCTCAAGCCCAAGTATTCGGGCCGCTGTCGCGAGGCGGGCCTGGGGCCGGGCCCCGGCCGCGTGGTGCGGCTCAAGGCCCCGGTGACCGGGGCCACGGTGGTGAACGACATGGTCAAGGGCTCGGTGTCGGTCGACAACGCCGAACTCGACGACATGGTGCTGCGCCGCACGGACGGCTCGCCCACCTACAACCTGGCCGTGGTCGTGGACGACGCCACCATGGGCGTGACGCACATCATCCGCGGCGACGACCACTTGAACAACACGCCGCGCCAGATCCTCATCTACAAGGCCCTGGGCTTTCCCCTGCCCAAGTTCGGCCACGTGCCCATGATCCTCGGCCCGGACAAGAAAAAGCTCTCCAAGCGCCACGGGGCCACGGCGGTCATGGAATACGAGACCGAGGGCTTTTTGCCCGAGGCCATGCTCAACGGCCTCGTGCGCCTGGGCTGGGCCTGCGGCGACCAGGAGATTTTCTCGCGCGAGGAGCTGGTCCGGCTCTTTTCCACGGAGAACCTGGGCAGCTCGGCGGCGGTCTTCGACAAGGCCAAACTCCTGTGGCTCAACGCCCACTACATCAAGGAGAGCCCGGCGTCGCGGCTGGCGGTGCTGGTCAACGCGTTCCTCGAGCGCAAGGGCTATCCGCCCCAGGATCTGGATTACCTCGCCAAGGTCGTGCCGCTGCTCCAGCCGCGCGCCCAGACCGTCGCCGAGATGGCCGAGAAGACGGAATGCTTCGTCACGCGCACGGACGACCTCGTCTACGACATGGCGGCGGTCAAGAAGTTCTTCACGGACGAGGTGCGCGGACATTTGCAGGCCGTGCGGGCGATCATCGAGGGCCTTGCGGCCTTCGACCAGGCGTCCATGGAGCAGGCGGTGCACGCCTACATCGAGGAAAAGGGCATCAAGTTCAAGCTGCTGGCCCAGCCGGTGCGCGTGGCGATCACCGGCGGCACGGCGAGCCCGGGCCTGTTCGAGACCATGGAGGTCATGGGCAGGCGGCGGGTGCTGGCGCGCATCGACCGGGCGCTGGCGCTGTAATCACGACAACGATGAGCAAGCCCCCGACTGCGGCGCAGGATGCGCGGCAACCGGGGGCTTTTGATTTGCCCCCATCCGAGGGCCGGCCAACGTCACGGTGCGACGGCCGCCGTCAGGTCGGGCTTTATAATAGGGGCTACTTCCCTCCGCCGATGATCGCCCTGGCCCGGTCCTGCTGGTTGGGCGAGAGGTCCGGGGGCACGCGTTCCCGGCCCAGGGCCGCAAGCACCATGTGGCGCGCGCAATTGGCGTTGTCGCCGCGACAGAACCGCTTTTTCAGGGAATTGGCCGCGGTGGGCATGTTTTGCAACTTGTCGTTGAAAAACAGGCAGCCGGCCAGGCATTCGCAATCCGCCATGGAATCCTCCCGAGCTTTGGTTACAGACTGCATCCCTATGAAACCCCGGACGTATAGCTGACGTTAACACATCTGGCATGTATTGCAACGCCTTATGACAACCATCGCGCGCACGGCGCCGACGTTGCGTCGCCGCCGCTCCCGACGTTCCCTCTTCCCGCAGCGGGAACGCCGGTGCTATCCTGCCGGCAACACGGCGCGCCTGTGCGCCACACCCGGAGTTCCTATGTCTTCCGTCCTGCTCGAACTGGCCGCGGTATTGGCGCTCATTCTCGTCAACGGTTTTTTCGCCATGGCCGAAATGGCGCTCGTAGCCTCGCGCAAGCCGCGTCTGACCGCCCTGGCCGAGGCCGGCAACACCCGGGCGACGCTGTGCCTGCGCCTGCTCGCCGCGCCCGAGACCTTCCTTTCCGCCGTGCAGATCGGCATCACCCTGGCCGGGGTGCTGGCCAGCGCCTACGGCGGCGCGACGCTCGCCGCCGAACTGGCCGCGCACCTCCACACCGTCCCGCTCCTTGCGCCCTACGCCCACGCCCTGTCCCTGGCCGCGGTGGTGGTCCCCATCGCCGTGGGCACGCTCGTGCTCGGGGAGCTCGTGCCCAAGCGCCTGGGGCTTTCCCGTCCGGAACCGCTGGCCATGGCCGCCGCGCCGGTCATGCACGGGCTCATGTACATCAGCCGCCCCCTGGTTTGGGCCTTGGGGCTGGCCACGCAAGGGCTGTTGCGCCTTTTCGGCCTGGGGCACGGCGGCGAGGCGGCCGTGACCGAGGAGGACATCCGGGGACTTTTGCGCGAAGGCGCGCTGCACGGGGCCATCGAGCACGCCGAGCGCGACATCATGGAGCGGCTCTTGCGCGTGACCGACCGGCCGCTCGACGTCATCATGACGCACCGTTCGCGCATCGATTGCATCGACGCCGACGCCGACGAGGAGGCAATCACGCGCGTGATGCTCGAAAGCCCGCACACGCGCTTTCCGGTGGTGCGCGGCGATTTCCACGAAGTGCTCGGCATCGTGCGCGCCAAGGACGTGCTGGCCGAGCGCCTGCGCAGCGGCGCGATCGACCTCAAGGCGCACCTGACGCCGCCGGTCTTTTTGCCCGAGACCATGCGCGGCCTGGACATCCTGTCCCGGTTTCGCCAGTCGCCGCGCGTGCATCTTGCGCTGGTCGTGGACGAGTACGGCGACGTGGTCGGCATGGTCACCGCGGCGGACGTGTTCGAGGACCTGGTCGGCGACCTGCCGGGGCTGGCGGGCTATGACGAACCGTCGGTGGTGCGCCGGGCGGACGGATCGTTTTTCATCGACGCGGCCACGCCCATGGACGAGGTGGCGGCGGCGCTGTCCCTGCCCGCGCCCTGGCCGGCGGAATTCGCGGGCGCGACCCTGGCCGGCTTTCTGCTCTCCCGCCTGGGCCGCATCCCGGCCATCGGCGACACGCTCACGGCCCACGGCGCGACCTTCGAGATCGCGGACATGGACGGCCGGCGCATCGACCGGGTGCTGGTCGCTCCGGACGAGAACGGCTCGGGCGAACAGCCGGGAAACGAAGCCTAGACCGCGTCCCGGCTTAGCCCTGTATGAGCTGCAAGGCCATCTTGGGCAGGCTGTTGGCTTGCGAAAGCATGGCCACGGCCGATTGCGTCAATATCTGGTTGCGCACGAAGGAAGACATCTCCGTGGCCACGTCGGTGTCGGAAATCTGCGATTCGGCGGCCTGCAGGTTTTCGGCCTGGATTTGCAGGTTGGCGACGGTGTTTTCCAGACGATTTTGCATGGCGCCGATGTTGGCACGGATTTTGTCCTTGGACACGATGGCCGTTTTCACGGTGTCCAGGGCCTTTTGGGCCAGTTCCTGGGTGGAGATGGAGGAAGAGGCCCCCTCGTTGAGGTTTGTGTCGCTGACATAACCATACGTGCCACTATTGTATCCTTTGATAACATGCGTATCACCAGAATTGTCTGTAGCAAATAAATATACATAGCTCGAGCTTTGATCTGTATACATATCCGAATACTGTGACGCATCAAATTGGCTTTGGACACTTGCCGGAGAAGTAATAAAAGCATCACACATTGCAAGAACATCATTGGTTAAGAATACTAAATTATTATTGGCTATATAGTCTGCCTTCGTAATCGAATTACTCCCATGGAATCCCAAGGCACTCGCCGTGCAACATCCAATTTGCACGTAATAATAATCTTCAGCGCTGGAATTGCCCGAGCCGAAGTGCACCTTGAGCTTGCCGGTGGCATTCAGCCCAGAGCCGGAATGCGTAGATGAGGACAGGTTGCCGTTCAACAGATAAATACCGTTGAAATCCGTGGCGTTGGCGATACGCGTGATCTCGCTGGCCATGGCCTGGAACTCGGAATCGATGATGATGCGCTGGTCGGAGGTATAGGTGCCGGTAGCCGCCTGTTCGGCCAGCTCCTTCATGCGGATGAGCTTCTCGTCGATGACCTGCAGCGCCCCGTCCGCCGTCTGTATCATGGAAATGGCGTCGTTGGCGTTTCTTATGCCCTGGTTGATGCCGGCGATGTCGGCGCGCATGAGCTCCCGTATGGCCAAACCGGCCGCATCATCGGCGGCGCTGTTGACGCGCAACCCCGACGACAGGCGCTGTGTGGAGACAGACAATGCGGCATACTGGGAACTCAGGTTGCGGGCGGCCGTGGCGGCCATGAGATTGTGGTTGATGGAAAGCGACATGAGGCATCTCCCCTGGGCGCTTGGCACTCCCATGACGTTGGATGCGCAGCCCTGTGCTGCCATGGCCTTCCCTGGCCACGAACCAAAAACACATGATGAATACCAGTTTCTGCAAGAAGCTTTCCGCCACAAACGCCCGAATAACTACAGACATGAAATATAGCAGCAATACCCGGAAATATTTAATATTAAAACTACTACAACGGACATGTCCTCTTCCGGCTTAACACGTCGGCCATGAACCCACTTTTTTTATGAAAACATAACACACCAAACTACAACACTATTTTTCAAGAATGCCTCAACGCTGCGGGCCACGGCTCCGGCAGGAAATGCCGTATGCGTGTCGCAACAATGCCGCCCCGGAAAAAATAACCGCATCGGGATGCCGCGACAGACCTTTACGACGCAACCAACAACCACAAGTACATATCAAAATATCGATAAAACAGAAACGCAAGGCAGGCCCCGCGTGGCGGAGAGATGTCGTGAAACGACTTCAGGAGGGAGAAAAACAAGGGAGCCCTTTCGAGGAAAGGGCTCCCTTTGCGAAGGACAAAGAAAAGGGCGATGCGCCACGGCGCGTCGCCCTCCACAACAACAGGAAAAGGGGAAAACTAAGCGGTTTTCGCGACCGGCTTGGTCACCGCGCCGGAGCGCAGGCAACGGGTGCACACGGTCATGGTGGTCACTTCGCCGGACGGCAGCTGGGCGCGGACCTTGACCAGGTTGGGCTCGAAGCGGCGCTTGGTCTTGTTGTTGGCGTGGCTGACATTGTTGCCGGTCTGGGGCTTCTTGCCGCAATGCTCGCAAATCTTGGCCATTTTGAGATTCCTCCCGGAAACATGATTCGCGTCGCCCGCCCGCCGGATGGGGGTTTTCGGACCGGCGGCGGCCGCGCGTTTTTCGCAGTGACGCAAAGAATTTTGTGAGGTACATGGGAAGCGGAGCCTTGGCAAGCTTTTTCTTGACAACGCCCGGGGCTCGGACTAGCACTCACTGTCTCGCGAGGAACCCCATGCCCGAACTTTGGCTCGACATCACCGACATCCCAGCCGAGGGCCGGGAGTTTTCGTTTTCCGACCAGGCCATCTGGACCGGGCCCGTCGCGGAGTTTTCCCTGGGCCACGTCCTGGACGCGCCGGGACTGGGCCTCGAGGCCGCATTTTCCGTGCTGCCGCAAGGCCGGGGCGCGCTCGTGCGCGGGAAGATCTCCGGCAAGGTCGTGGTTCCCTGCGACCGCTGCGCCGAGGACGTGACGCTTGCCGTGGACAGCGATTTCGAGCTGTTCGAGGAAGCGCCCCTGGAAGGCGAGGAAGCGATGGAACCGGGGCTGCTGCGCCGCCGGGGCAAGGTGCTGGAGCTGGACGTGGGCAGCCTTTTGTGGGAACAGTACCTGCTTGCCCTGCCGGTGAAGCCGCTTTGCGACGAAAACTGCCAGGGCCTGTGCCCGCGTTGCGGCGCGCCGCTGCGCGACGGACCCTGCGGCTGCGCCGAGGAATCCGGCGACCCCAGGCTCGCCGTGCTCAAGAACTTGAAGGTCCCGCGCGGCTCCAACTGAAGCGGCCTTGCCGCCCGGTTGCCGCGCGATTGTCGATACCTGACCGTAAAACCTTTAGCGAGGTGATCGCCATGGCTGTCCCCAATAGAAAAATCTCCAAGTCCCGCAAAGGCATGCGCCGCGCCCACGACCACGTGCCGGTTCCCGCCGTGGTCCTTTGCTCCTGCGGCGAACCCACGCTGCCCCACCGTATCTGCCCGAGCTGCGGCACCTACCGCGGCCGCCAGATGCTGCGGAAGGACGATGCCGAATAAGATGCCGCGCATCGCCGTGGACGCCATGGGCGGGGACTTCGGTCCCCACGTGGTCGTTCCCGGCGCGTTGCACGCCGCCAGGACCGGCAAGGCCGAGGTCATCCTGGTCGGCGACCAGGACGCCATCGCGGCCCAGCTGGCGCGTTACGACGCCAAGGGGTTGCCGGTGTCCGTGGTCCACGCCTCCCAGGTCGTGGAGATGGAGGAAAAGCCTTCCGAGGCGCTGCGCCGCAAGAAGGATTCCTCCATCCAGGTGGCCTGCAACCTCGTGCGCGACGGCGAGGCCGACGGCGTCATCTCCGCCGGCCATTCCGGCGCGACGCTGGCCTGCGCCATGTTCACCATCGGCCGCGCCCCGGGCGTGGACCGGCCGGCCATCGCCACGTTCATGCCCACGGAAAAGTCCCACTGCGTCATCATCGACGTCGGGGCCAACGTGGACTGCAAGCCGTTCCACCTGCTCCAGTTCGGCGTCATGGCCTCGGTTCTGGCCGAGACCATGCTCGGACGGGTCAACCCCGCCGTGGCGCTGCTGTCCAACGGCGAGGAGTCGGGCAAGGGCAACCTGCTGGTCAAGGAAACCTTCGACCTGCTGCGCCTGTCCTCGCTCAACTTCGTCGGCAACATCGAAGGCCGCGACCTCTTCACCGGCAACGTGGACGTGGTCGTGTGCGACGGGTTCGTCGGCAACGTGGTGGTCAAGCAGGCCGAGGGCCTGGCCTCGTCGCTGGGGCGGCTGCTCAAGGGCGAACTGCGCCGCGGCTTTTTCGGCAAGATCGGCACCATGCTGGCCCTCAATGCCCTCAAGCGCTTCTCGCGCCTGGTGGACTACGCCGAATACGGCGGCGCGCCGCTGCTCGGGCTCAAAGGCATCTGCCTGATCTGCCACGGCGCTTCCAACAGCAAGGCCATGTCCAGCGCCGTGCGCATGGCCGCGCGGTTCGTGGACATGGAGGCCAACACCCACCTGTCCGAAGCCGTGGCCAAAAACATCGACTTGGCGGGCCCACGCCGGCACGCCGTCAACGAACAGCGCTGACGCGCCAACCTTCCCCCACTGCATGAAACACGAAGCCTACATACGCGGCATCGGCTACTATGCTCCTGAAAAGGTGCTCACCAACGCCGACCTGGAAAAGATCGTCGAGACTTCCGACGAATGGATCACCACCCGCACCGGCATCAAGGAACGCCACATCGCCGCGCCCGGGGAAACCGTCAGCGACATGGCCGCGGAAGCCGGTCGCCGCGCCCTGGCCGACGCCGGGCTCGACGCCGACGCGCTCACCCACATTTTTCTCTACACCGTCACCCCCGACTACTACACCCCGTCGGCCGCCTGCCTGATGGAAGAAAAGCTCGGCATCAGGCACAAGGTCGTCCAGGACGTCAACGCCGCCTGCTGCGGCTACATCTACGGCCTGGAGATGGCCCGCGCGGTCCTCGCCCTGCACCCCGAGGCCAAGGTGCTCGTGGCCGCGGCCGAGGTGCTGACCTCGCGCAC
>DQED01000371.1 GCA_003525525.1 Desulfovibrio sp. | reverse complement strand
GCCTTGCGTCCGTGGCCGGTTCCGACGCCCACAGCCTCGAGGAGTTGGGCGCGCGGCCGGTCACGATCGAAGGCACGGTGCAAAGCCGCGCCGACCTCGTCGCCGCGCTGCTTGCCGGTCGCTGCCTGCCCGCCCCGCGTCCCGATGCCTGCCGCGCGCCCGACGCCTGCGATCGGGTCAGGGAATTCCTCTGACACATCGAATAGTCCCCATAAATTTGCACTGCTCCACGCCGGATGCCTTGCCCTGCTGCCGACGGAAGCCTGGCCAGGGGGCGGCGCGCTTTGCCGTGCAGCCGCGCCCTGCGGCCGGCGATGCGCCTCCTTCGTGCTTTCCGGCGAGGGCCTTTCCTCATAAGCGTTGAATTTTATTGCCGTCATGCTATGACTGGTTCCCGTATGGCAGCAACGAAGGCAAGCCGCCGCGTCGCGCGGGAGAGGCAGGCAGTACGGGTGCCGGTTGGTTCCGGCCGGTGCGGGAGAGGGCGATGAGGCTTGTGCGAATCCCGTCTTGGCGGGCTTTTCCCGTTGTTCTTGCGATCGTCCTGATCGTTGTCGTGTTTGCTTGGCAGGAATACATGGGACTGCGACGCAGCTACAAGGAGATTGTCGCAGCCGGCGCGACGATGCCTGACGCGGCTGCGCAGCAAAACGTGTTTCTCGATGCGTATCACAACGCCGTGGCCCTCGAGTTCCGGGATGCGCTCAGGCGGGGGGGCGTCTCGGTATTTTATTGCAACGACTCGGTCATGGGCGGCCAGGGCGACGCCGAACCGCGCGACACCATCGCGGAAATGCTCGCTCGTCTGACGGGCCTGGACATTTATCCGGTCAGCGGCGCGGGCTACACGGCGGTGCTCTTTCGCGAGTACGCCGCCCTTGTCGCAAAGGCGCAGAACAAACCGCGCCTGGCGATCATTTCCATCAATCTGCGCGGCTTTTCCGATGATTGGCTGTTCACGCCCCGCTGGGAGTACGCCGTCACGACCGCGTATCTGCGCCTGTTGGCCGATCCGCCGTCCCCGGCGGACCTGCCGTCCTGGATCGTGTCCGGGCAGTGGGATCCCGCGGCCTATTGGCAACGCCGCACGGCACGGCCTGACCCTTCGTACGACGCGCTTTTTGAGAAGCTCAACGCCGGCCGCGAGGCGCTGCTCGCCGCGCCGCCCCCGGGCCTGTCCCCCGAGGAACTGGACCGGCGCAGGCATTTCATCGAGAACTACATGACGCATGTCACGCCCGAGCACCCCATGCTCGGCTATCTCCTGGACACCGCGCGCCGGCTCGAGCGGGCGGGCGTGACCGTGCTTTTCTACCTGACGCCCATCGACATCGAAGGCGGCCGGCGGCTCGTCGGGGAAGCGTTGCCCGCCAACGTCGCGGCGAACGGCCGCGTCATCGTGGAGGCACTGGCCCGCGCCGGCGCTTCCTGCCTGGACCTGACCACGCTGCTGCCCGAGGAACGGTTCGTGGACCGCGAATACGCCTGCGAGCACCTCGATCTGGCGGGACGCCGCCGCGTGGCCGAGGCCTTGGCGGGCGCCCTCCAATCCCGCGATGCCGCCGCAACGCGGCCCGCCCCGCGCGGCGCGGCTGCCAAGTGACCTTCCGTCGATGCCGGAGCGACGACGCAAAACGGCCCCTCCCCAAGGAAAGGCCGTCTCTTCATTGCGTGCGCATCCGGTGCGCGAACGCGGCACGCCGGCCGGATGCCGGCCGGGGGCGTCAGAAAGACGCCAGGATGCCGACCACCGTGCCGGTCATGAGCGAGGCGAGCACCCCGGCGATGAGCGCGCGGCCGCCAAGGGCCGTGATCTCGTCCTTGCGTTCCGGGCACAGCGACGTCAGCCCGGCGAGCAGGATGCCGACGCTGCCCAGGTTGGCGAAGCTGCACATGGCGTAGGTAAGGATCAGCCGCGAGTGCTGCGAGAGCGCGTCGGCCGGCAGCTTGGCCATCTCCATGAAGGCGATGAATTCGTTGAGCACGACCTTGGTGCCGAGCAGGCTTCCGGCCGTGGCCGCCTCGGCCCAGGGGATGCCGAGCAGCCAGGCCACCGGGGCCATGACCACGCCGAGCATGCGCTCGAGGGTGAGCGGCGCGCCGGCCACGTCCGGCAGGGCCGCAAGCAGGATGTTGGCGAGCTTGACCAGGGCGACGAAGACCAGCAGCGTGGCCAGGATGCTCCAGAAAAGGCGCAGGCCGTCGGCCGTGCCCGAAACCACGGCGTCCATGGGCCCGGAAGCCGCGGAATCCGGCAGCTTGCGCCCGAGCGTGGGCTCCTTGGTCTCGGGCAGCATGAGCGCCGCCACGACCAGCGCCGCCGGGGCGTGGATGACCGAGGCCGTGAGGATGTGCCCCAGGCTGTCCGGCAGCACGGCCTTGAGCGCCGAGGCGTAGAGCATGAGCATGGTGCCGGCGATGCAGGACATGCCCGTGGCCATCATGGCGAACAGTTCGCTTCGGGTCATGCGCGCCATGTAGGGGCGGATCAGCAGCGGCGCCTCGATCATGCCGAGGAAGATGCAGCCGCCCGCGCCGACGCCGAGCACGCCGCCGATGCCCATGGTCTTTTCGAGCACCAGCGAAAAGCCCCGCACCACGCGCGGTAAAATCTTCCAGTAATAGAGCAGGGCGGTCAGGGCCGCGATGACGATGACCAGCGGCAGGGCCTGGAAGCCCAGGATGAAGCCCGCGTCGGCGTCGGTGACGGCAAAGGGCGCGGGACCGCCGCCCACGTAGCCGAACACGAAGGCCGTGCCCGCGCGGGTGGCCGCGTCCATGGCGGCCACCACGGCGTTTAGGGCCAGGAAGATGCCGCGCAGGAAGGGGGCCTTGAGCATGAAGGCGGCGATGGCCGCCTGCAGTCCCAGGCCCCCGAGGACCAGCCGCCAGGGAATCAGTCCCCGGCGTTCGCTCAGCGCCATGGCCGCCGCAAGCAGGGTGACGAGTCCGAGCAGGCTTTGCAGCATGGCGCGCTCCTTTCCGTGAGTGTTTTAGAACATGCTCCACAACATGCGCGTGGCCATGGCCAGAAGGAACAGGGCGAAGACCCGCTTGAGCGTGCCCACGGGCAGCGAGTGGGCGAGCTTGGCCCCGTACTTGGCCGTGTACATGCTCGTGGCCACGATGCCGATCAGCGCCGGCAGGTAGATGTAGCCGATGCTGAGCGACGGCAGGTGGTCCGCGCGCAACCCGTTGGCCAGATAGCCGATGACGCCGGCGACGGCGATGGGAAAGCCGATGGCCGAGGCCGTGCCCACGGCGACGTGGATGGGGATGTTGCACCAGGTGAGGAAGGGCACGGTCATGGTGCCGCCGCCGATGCCGACGAGGTTGGAAACCAGCCCCACGACGCCGCCGGTGGCGAACATGCCGCCCGTGCCCGGCACCTGGCGCGAGGCCTGGGGCTTGATGTTGAGCAGCATCTGCACGGACACGTAATACAGGAAGATGATGAAAAAGCCCTTGAGGAACTTGGTGGACAACTGCGCCGCCACCCAGGAACCGAGCAGGGAACCGATGATGATGCCCGGGGTGATGCTTTTGAAGATGTCCCAGCGTACGGCCCCGCGCTTGTCGTGGGCGCGGAAGCTGGCGACGGAAGTAAAGACGATGGTGGCCAGGGAGGTGCCGAGCGCCAGTTGCATGATGTGCTCATGGGGCAGGCCCTGGGCGGTGAAAAGGAAATAGAGGGCAGGGACCACGACGATGCCGCCGCCGACGCCGAGCAACCCGGCGATGATGCCGGCAGCGCAGCCGAAGGCGAGGTAGGCGAGCCAGAACGAAAAGGAAGGCATGGAAGACTCCTTGCTGGAACGACTCCGGAACGGGCTGTTGCTGTAGCGGAAAAGGCGGTGAAAGAAAAGCGCGTCAGGCCGCGAGCAAGGTTGCTGGCAGTTTTTCCAGCAGCGCGCCGTGGCGCGCAAGCAGGTCCTTGAGGGAGCTGCCGTCGCCGCCCGCGGCGAGGTCGTCGCGCAGGGCGGGCAGGATGTCGATGGCGGCGAATGCGGCCGGAAGGGGACTGTCCGCGTCGTCCAGGGCGCGCACGAGTTCGGACACGCGCACGTCCTCGTCCGGCGGCAGGGGCGCAAACCGGGCCGCGTCCGC
>DQED01000178.1:1078-2645 GCA_003525525.1 Desulfovibrio sp. | reverse complement strand
ATGCGGCCGTCCTCGATGCGGATGACCCGGTCGGCGAAGGCGGCGATGCGCGGGTCGTGGGTGACGATGACCACGGAACTGCCGCGGCCGACGGCCAGTTCGCGCAGCGAGGCGATGACGCCGCGACCGGTTTCGGAATCGAGCGCCGCCGTGGGCTCGTCGGCCAGGATGATCGCGGGTTCGGCGACCAGGGCGCGGGCGATGGCCACGCGCTGTTTCTGGCCGCCGCTTAAGTCCCGGGGCAGGACGTGGGCCTTGTCCGCAAGGCCCACGGCGGCAAGGGCGGCATGTGCGCGGGACTTGGCTTCGCCCCCGGCCACGCCGCGCAGGTCCAGGGCGACCTGGACGTTTTCCACGGCGTAGAGCGTGGGAAAGAGGTTGTAGCTCTGGAAGACGAAGCCGATGTACGCCTGTCGCACCCGGGTCAGCTCCCGTTCGGGCAGGCCGGCGGTTTCGCGGCCCATGACCACGACGCTGCCGGCGCTCGGGGACAGGATGCAGCCGAGGATGGAAAGGAGCGTGGTCTTGCCCGAGCCCGAAGGGCCCATGAGCAGACAGACCTCGCCCGCGCGCACGGACACGTCCACGCCGCGAAGCGCCGGCACCGCCACCTTGCCCAGAGTGAAGGTCTTGGCCACGCCTTGGGCGCGAAGCAGCGTTTCCGGGGCGGCCATGGGCGTCAGGCTCCCCGGAAGACCATGGCCGGGTCGATGGTCGTGACCTTGCGGATGGAGACCAGGCCGGCGGCCACGCACATGGCCACGGTGAGGAAGAAAAGGCCCACGGCCAGGGACGGCGGCAGCACGATGGACGCCCCGCCCTTGGCGGCGAGGTCCACCAGGAACAGGCTGACCACGATGCCGCAGCCGTAGCCGACCAGGGCGGCGGCCACGGCCTGGATGACGATGATGCGGTGGATGTAGCCGCCGGGAGCGCCCATGGCGCGCAGCGTGCCGAATTCCGCCAGGTGGTCCATGGTCGTGGCGTAGAGCGTTTGCGCCACGACCACGCCGCCGACCACGAGCCCGAGGCTTGCGGCGATCAACAGCGCCATGCCGGCCCCGGTGGTGAACATCCAGTAGTGCCGGGTCTTGCCGGCGAACTCCTCGCGGGTGAACACGTCCACGTCGCGCACCTCGCGGGCGATGGCGCCGCGCAGGGCCTCGGCCGAAACGCCCGGGACCGGTCGCACGAGCACGTAGGTGCACTGGCCGTCTTCCATACCCGTGTAGCGCAGGGCGTTTTCGTAGGAGGCGAAGACATAGGGCGAGGTGGTGAACGAGCGGATGCCGGAGGTGAGCGCCACGACCCTGGCGCGGCGGTCGCCGATCTCCACGGCCTGTCCGACGCCCGCGATGCCGAGCTTGTCGAGGTAGAGCGCGTCCACGGCCACGGTGTCGGGGAGCCGCAGCGCCGCCATGGTCCCGGGCGGCACGTTCCAGGGCCGGGCAAGGCCCGAGCCCGGATCGAAGCCGACGACTTCCACGGATTCGCGGCCGCCGGCGGGCTTTTTCCAGTTGGCGAAGCGCACGATGACGCGCTCGGCCCGGCCCACGCCGGGCACGCC
>DQED01000178.1:0-959 GCA_003525525.1 Desulfovibrio sp. | reverse complement strand
ACCACGGCGAAGACCACGCCGGTGAGCGTGACGGCCAGGCGCACGCGGTCGTGCAGCAGGTTTCGCAGCGCAATGCGGATGGTCATGGGGCAACCGCCGGCAGCCGGCGCGGGCCGGCCCTACGGCGCTACCCCATCCCGCAGCCTCCGTAAAGGGGACGCGTCCGTTGCCGTTCCGCCCTTGCCGTAAATGGCGCTCTTACGCATCCGATGAAACCTCAAAAACCTTATTGTCTGCGGATTGTTGCCGGCTGACCCGGAAGGAGCGCGCGCATTCTCCGCCCCTTCCGAGACCAGCCCCCCTGCAAGAAGCTGCACAAGGCAAAGCATAGCCCGTACCGCTTGAGGAAAATGCAAAGCATACAAGGATGATAGCCAAGCAAATAAAACAGTGAAAGCACAAGTACGGGCACAAAATTGTCTTACCTTGCAGACAATTCTACAATTCCGAACGAACACATTTCCATGCAAAAACGTGTTTCGACCGACATGCTTGCAACGATGCATGAAAACAAAAACGACGCTGCCCGATGCAACGTCGTTTTTGCTGCCAAACACGGAAACCAAAAGCCGGTCACTCAAGAAGCGCTGGGTTGTCGGCCGGCCAGGAGGAGGTTGCCCCAACCGGCCGCAAGCCCTGGGCACTGGGGTTGCAGAGGTTCCTACAAATGCCGTGCCAACCCTGCGGTGCAGGCACTACGGCCACCCGCGCCAAGAGTACACGGCGACGACAACGCAACAACGCACGTTTTCGTCGCAGCGCCTACAAAATGGTAGGTGAAACCCGCCATATACGGCGGCAAAGCTTGCCGTCCGGAAAGTGACCCGCCCGTCAACAGCCTGTCACCGCCTCCCCACAGCCGCGCAAAGCGACAGCGCAGGGCACGCCGGAAAAGCGTGCGCAAGGCGCGGAGGCGGGGTCAGCGCCCGGCCGGGCAGCCGGACACGATGGCGGCGGCT
>DQED01000179.1 GCA_003525525.1 Desulfovibrio sp. | reverse complement strand
GCGCTGCCGCGGGCCCCAACCGCTTCCACGGCGTGGTCGAACGCATCATGGTCGGCGCGGACACGGCCGAGGTGGTGGTGCAGCTCGAGGACGGAGCCCGTGTCTGCTCCGTCGTCACACCGGAGAGCCTGGCCAACATGCGCCTGGAAGTGGGCGAACCCGTCTGGGCCATGACCGGGGCGTTTTCCATCACGGTCAGCCTGCCCTGACCCGGCCGGAGCCGTCGGAGGGAACATGAACAAGCGCGCAACGCCACGGGGCGCGACAGCGGCCAAGCCGCCCCTGGAGCACTTCGTCCAGTGCGCCGGAGGGTTCTTCGCGCGCATCCGCTGTTCGCTCATCACCAAGCTCGCCATCGCCTCCGGCGCGGCGCTCATGTTTTTCTTCTTCCTGTGGTCCTCGCTCAACATGGAAGCCATGGAAGCCCTGTCCATGGAAAACACGATTTCCGACATCGACCGCCTGGGCACCACCATCATCCTCGGGCTGCACGATTCCATGCTGACCTACACGCCCGACGCCACCCAGGAAATCGTGCGCAACATCGGCACCCAGCGGGCCATCCGCTCCATCCGCGTCTACAACAAGCGCGGCGAGATCAAGTACTCCAACCAGACCACGGAAATCGGCGCGGTCACGGACATCAAGCAGGAGGCCTGCTACGTCTGCCACCGCCTGGAGCCGCCGCGTTCGCGCCTGGACATCAAGCAGCGCACCCGCGTCTTTACCGATGACCTGGGCGAAAAATGCATCGGCATCCTCTTCCCCATCCGCAACGACGTCTCCTGTTCGAGCGATCCCTGCCACGTGCACGCGCCCGGCAAGGAGATCCTCGGCCTGCTCGACATGGTCGTCTCCCTGGAGGGGCCGCAGGCCAACCTGTCGCGCTTTGGCCGCATCAATTTCCTCATGGCCCTGGCCATCGCCGGGGCGCTGTTTTTCATCCTCTTTCTGTGCCTGCACCTGCTCGTCAACAACCCCGTGCGCAAGATGATGCGCGCCACGCGTTCCATCGCCCGGGGCGAGGACTTCGCGGGCCTCGACATGCGCCAGTGCGACGAAATGGGGGAACTCGGCCGGGCGATAGGCGCCATGGGCCGCGAGGTGCTCTCCAAGCAGGCCGAGCTCGCCCGCCAGATGAAGCGCTACCAGGACCTTTTCGAGCACGTCCCCTGCACCATCACCGTGCAGGACCGCGACCTGCGCCTGATCAGCTACAACCAGCAGTTCTCCGGGGAATTCCACGCCCGACCCGGCGAATACTGCTACAAGGCCTACAAGGGCCTGGACGCCCCCTGCCCCAACTGCCCGGTGATCCGCACCTTCGAGGACGGCCTGCCCCACGTCACCGAAGAAGTGACCACGGCCAGGGACGGCTCCATGCGCGCCCTGTTCGTGAGCACCGCGCCCATGACCGACGCCGCGGGCAACGTGAACGCCGTCATGGAGATCAGCCTCGACATCACCTCGAGCAAGTTCCTGGAAGAGGAGCTCGAACGCTCGCGGCGCAAGTACCTCGGCATCTTCAGCTGCATTCCCACGGCGCTGTTCGTCCTCGACCAGGAAACGCTCACCATCCTCGAGTGCAACCAGAAGGCGCTTACGGTCTACGGCTACAGCGAGAAGGAGCTCCTGGGAAAACGCTTCACGGAACTGTTCGCCGACCGCGACCGCGCCGGCTGCGAACGCCGCATCCGCGAACAGGCCGCCATCGACCGGGCGCGGCACGTCAGGCAAAACGGCGACGCCATCTACGTCTCCATGCGCATCTCCACGGCCGCGTTCCCGGGCAACCAAGTCTATCTGGTCTCGGCCACGGACATCACCAGGCGGCTGGAAACCGAACAGCAGCTCATCCAGGCGAGCAAGATGGCGACGCTCGGCGAAATGGCGACGAGCGTCGCCCACGAGCTCAACCAGCCCATGACCGTCATCCAGACCATTTCCGATTACCTTTTGCGCAAGACCACGGGCGACGCGGCCGTGCCCCGGGAGCTCTTTACGGAGCTGGCCGAAGGCATCGGCCGCCACATCGCCCGGGCCACGCGCATCATCAACCACATGCGTGAATTCGGCCGCAAATCCGACCTCGTGATCGAGCCCGTGGACCTCGGCGAGGTGCTCACCCGCACCCTCGAGCTCTTCACCCAGCAGCTCAAGGTGCGCAACATCGAGGTGGACTGCGCAATCGACCCGGACCTGCCCAAGGTCATGGCCGAGGGCAACCGGCTGGAGCAGGTGTTCATGAACCTGCTCCTAAACGCCCGCGACGCCATCGAGGAACACGCCGCCACGGCCGGGCCCGGCGCGGTCAAACGCGTGACCCTGCGCGTCCATGCCGCGGGCGACGACGTGGCCGCGGAAATCGCCGACACGGGCGGCGGCATCGCGCCCAACATCCAGGACAAGGTTTTCGAGCCCTTTTTCACCACCAAGACCGTGGGCAAGGGCACGGGGCTCGGGCTCTCCATCAGCTACGGCATCATCAAGGATTACGGGGGCAGCATCGAGGCGGTCAACGATCCCGGGCGAGGGGCGCGCTTCATCATCCGCCTGCCCCGCATGCGCCCGGAAAACGGCCAGAATGCCGGGGAGTTGCGTGCATGAAACGATACGTGTATGGTTTTGGAAATAATTTCAGACTATTATACGTAGAAATCGGCAGAGGGAAACCGGCGCACGCGCCGGAGTAACGCCCGAACAGGGAAACCCGTTGTCGCGCTCTTTCCCGGGCGTCGGCCCCTGTGCTAGGCAACGGGAGCTTCCGCAAGGCTATGGCGTACATCGCGATCAACCGCATCGGGACCGCGTCCGCAGCCGGCCGCGCGCCCACCAAGGAGACGGAGATGGCCAAGAAAATCATGGTGGTGGATGACGATCCGCAGATCGTCTCCTATCTCGTCACGCTGCTTGGGGACAATGGCTTTGAAACGTGCAGCGCTTCCGACGGCGACGCGGCCATGGACGTGCTCGAACGCGAGCGTCCGGACTGCATCACCCTGGACCTGGAGATGCCCCACGAATGGGGGCCGCGCTTCTACCGGAAGTTCTCCCAGAAGGAAGAGTACAAGCACATCCCCGTGGTGGTCATCAGCGGCCTGACCGGCCACGACATGGCCATCCGCAAAGCCGTGGCCGCCATCCACAAGCCCTTCGAGCCCGAGGCCGTGCTCACGGCCGTCAAAAAGGCCTGCGGCGAGTAAGCGCAAGCCCCCGGGACCGGCCCCTCGCGGGGACCGGTCCCGGCTCCATCCCGTCCGTTTACATGCCCCGCACGGCGGGGTAGCATCGCGACATGTCTGAAATCGCACGACGCATGGACGCCCTGTGCCGGCAGGAGGGGACGACGCCGACCCCGCTGCCCGGGGTGCGCCTGCACCGCACCTCGCGCAACATCGTGCGCGCCCCCCTGCTCTACGCCCAAGGCATCATCATCGTCGGCCAGGGATCGAAAATGGTCCATCTCGGCGACAAGGTCCACGTCTACGACCCGGAACATTACCTGGTGTTGTCCGTGCCGCTGCCCGCGGAATGCGAGGCCGTGATCGACCCGGCCAAGCCGCTGTTGTCCATGGTCGTGGACATCGACATGGAGCTGTTGCGCGGCATCATCGGCCAGCTCGAAGAGCGGCGGGAAACCCTGCGGCCGGGGTGCACGCAAAAGGGGTTGTACCTGGCCCGGGCCGACGCGGCATTCAAGGACACGACGGCGCGGCTTCTGCACGCGCTGGCGTCGCCCGACGAGGCGCGCGTGCTGGGGCGGGGACTCGTGCGGGAGCTGCTCTTCCGGGTGCTGCAAGGCGAAAACGCCGCGGCGCTCTACGCCCTGGCCGCGCACAACACGGGCCTCTCGCGCATCGACAAGGCGCTCAGGCAGATCCACGAAAACTTCAACCAGTCTTTTAACGTGGAGCAGCTGGCCGAGGTCGTCAACATGAGCCCCTCGGCCTTCCACCGCGCTTTCAAGGAAGTGACGGCCCAGTCGCCCATCCAGTATCTCAAGCGGGTGCGGCTCAACAAGGCCAAGAGCCTGCTCGTGGAAAGCGGCCTGCGTTCGAGCGACGCGGCGCGGCTGGTGGGCTACGAAAGCGTTTCCCAGTTCAACCGGGAATTCAAGCGCTACTTCGGGGCGAGCCCCCGCCAGCTCCCGGAACTCGCCGGCTGGCAATAACCCTCTCTGCGCTCCCTGCGCATCGTTGCCCCCAACGCCCCCTTCAAGGGGGGCCGGGGGGGATTATCCCCCCCGGCCGCCGGAGGCATCTTCCCTTTCCCTCTTTCTTCTCCCCCCCTCAAATCACCATCCCGTTCGCCGCGATGTCGGCCACGATGCGTTCCTTGATCATCCGCGACACCGGGCCGGGCTTGCCGTCGCCCACGGCCGCGCCGTTGTAGCGCACGATGCTCAGGCAGTCGTTGGTGGTGCCGAGGATCATCATCTCCCTGGCCGTGGCCACGGCCTCTTCGCGCACGGAGGCAAAGACCACTTCGATCTCGCCCTGGATCAGCTCCACCGCGCGCATGAGCGTCGTGCCGCGAAGGGCGTTGTTGAGCTCCGGCACGATGAAACGGCCCTGCGCGTCCACAAGGCAGATGTTTTCCGTGGCGCCCTCGGCCAGAAAGCCCTTGTCGTCGTAGCAGACCGGATAGTCCTCGCCGCGCTCGGTGGCCTCGCGGCGCATGAGGACGTTGGGCAGGTAGTCGATGGACTTGATGCGCGCCAGATAGTTCTGCTTGGCCGGTATGGAAGTGCGAAAGGCGGTGACGCCCTTGGCGAACGCCTCGGCCGGCCGGGGATGGAAACGGTAGGCGACGATGGTGAGGCTCGGCGTCGGGCACTCGGCCGGGTCGATGCCGAAGCCGCCGGGGCCGCGCCCGACAATGACGCGCACAAGGCCCGTGTCCGAACCGCCGGCCCGGCAGACGTCCAGGGTCAAGGTCGCGACCGCGTCCCAGGGACAGGGCGGGGCCAGGTAGATGGCGGCCGCCGAACGCTCCATGCGCTCGAAATGCGGGCCGACCTGGTAGAGCCTGCCGCCGACGTACTTGAGGGTCTCGAACACCCCGTCGCCCCGGTGGACGAGGTGGTCGTCCAGGGGAATGAGCAACATCCGCGGGTCCGTGCAGATCACGCCCAGGCGGTGCTCGTAGAAGGCCAGCACGTTTTCGCCGCCCGGCCGCGGCGTGGCGAGCAGCCGGGCGACGTAGGCGCCGGCGTCGACAATATCGGGCATGGATTGAACTCCTTGAAAAACAGTTGGGGGAAACGCCCCAAGGACGTTTCCCCCATTCACGATTTTTTCTGTCCGGTCAAATGCGCGTCAGGCGGGCACGCCCACCTTGCCGCGGCTGATGAGCAGCTCGGCGATCTGCACGGCATTGAGCGCCGCGCCCTTGCGGATGTTGTCGGACACGATCCAGAGATTGAGCCCGTTGTCGATGGTGTTGTCCTCGCGGATGCGCCCCACGAACACGTCGTCCTCGCCCGCGGCGTGGATGGGCATGGGATAGATCTTCTCGGACGGGTTGTCGTAGACCGTGACCCCGGGGGCCTGGGAGAGGATGACCCGGGCGTCCTTGGCCGTGAGCTTTTTCTCCGTCTCGATGTTGACCGACTCGCTGTGGCTGTAGAAAACCGGCACGCGCACCGTGGTGGCCGTGACCTTGATCGAGTCGTCGCCCATGATCTTGTTCGTTTCCTTGATCATCTTAATTTCTTCGAAGGTGTAGTCGCCGTCGGAGAAAACGTCGATCTGCGGCAGGCAGTTGAAGGCGATCTGGTAGGGATAGACCTTCGCCTCGGGGTCCTGCATGTTGAACAGCTGGCGCACCTGCGTCTCGAGCTCGGCAATGGCCTTCTGGCCGGTGCCGGAAACGGCCTGGTACGTGGAAACGACCACGCGCTTGATCTTCGCCGCGTCGTGCAGGGGCTTGAGCGCCACCACCATCTGGATGGTCGAGCAGTTGGGGTTGGCGATGATGCCCTTGTG
>DQED01000087.1:3155-3379 GCA_003525525.1 Desulfovibrio sp. | reverse complement strand
CGGGAAGCGTCGTCCAGGCACAGGATGTCCGTGCGGATGGCAAAGCGCTCGTTTTCCGGCAACGCGGCGATGGTGTCGGCCTGGGCCAGGCGCACCTGGATCGCTTCCGCCGCCGGCACCGCCCCGCGCACGTCGCAGTGGGGCGCCGGGCCTTGCTTCGCCGTCGCGACGAGCGCGCCGCGCTGGTAGGCCTTGTCGATTTCGAGCCTATGCGCGTCGAAATA
>DQED01000087.1:0-3109 GCA_003525525.1 Desulfovibrio sp. | reverse complement strand
TAGACCCCGGGCAGGATGCCGATCAATATGAGCATGATGAGCCCCACGCCCTTCTGCCCGTCGTTGGAACCGTGGGCCAGGGACACGCCGAGTCCGGAGACGATCAGCGCCGCGCGCATGGCCGCGGGCGGCGGCGCATCGCCGACGGGCGGGGAATGCAGGGCCGCGTTTTTGAGCAGGCGCTGCAACAGCAGCAACAGCCCGGCGGCGAGGAGAAAGCCCATGACCGGGGATATCAGCAGCGACAGCCCCACTTCCATGGCCTTGTGCCAGTTGACGCCGGACCCGGCGGGCAGGCCTTCGCGCACGGCGTTGGCCAGCCCCACGCCGAGGATCGCACCGATGAGCGTATGGGAGCTCGAGGCGGGCAGGCCCAGGTACCAGGTGCCGAAGTTCCAGAGGATGGCCGAGACGAGCAGCGAAAAGACCATGGCCAGTCCCAGGTTGGTGTTGACCGAGACGAGCAGGTCCACGGGCAGCAGGTGCACGATGGAATAGGCCACGGCGATGCCGCCGAGATGCACGCCGAGAAAGTTGCAGACCCCGGACAACACGACCGCGGTGCGGGCGCGCAGGGACTTGGTGTAGATGACCGTGGCCACGGCGTTGGCCGTATCGTGAAAGCCGTTGACGAATTCGAAAGAGAGAGCGATGCCGAGCGAGACCAGGAGGAGAAGAAGGGTATGGCCGTCGAGGCCCAAAAGGAAATCCATTCGGTACTCCGTGGGAAAGGGCGTCCGGACGAAAGAACGCGTCGCGACGCCGCAGGGGCCGGTCCGGGCCGTCCGGGACCGGACGGCCGCCTTGCCGGAAGGCGTGGGACCGGGGCGCATCGCGCCGCGGCCCGATGCGCCTTACGTGCCTTCGACGAGATGGACGAGGGCCTGCCTCGCCTTGAGCTCCTCGGCCGTGAAGTGGAAGCCGAGGCTTGCGGCGTACGCGATGAGTTCCGGCAGCGGCATGCCGCCGACCATGAGCAGCCTGTCCTTGTTTTCCCGCAGGTATTCGAGAAAACGATCGATCTCTTCCTGACCCATGCGTCCCTCCATGATCGGCGACATGCAGGCGTTTTTCCGGGTTATCCTCCCCGGGGATGGAGGAAGCGTCAACAAACGATGGCAATTCGGTGTTGCGGCCGTTTGCGCGGCAGGACGAGCGTGCGGGCGAAACATGCGCCGCGTCCAATTTGCGTCCCGGGCTTCACCGTATCTTCATAATCGGGTGCTAGTGACCCCTACGCGTCCGTGAAGCGGCCTCTTCCGCGTCCGGAACCCAAGGAGGCAATGTGACGAACAAGCTGTTCAAATACGACGGCCTGCAGGAACGCGACGCCATCGCCGCCTACCTCGAGGCCGTGCGTGACGGTTTCGCGCGCGGCACCGTGACCCTGCGCCAGGGCGAACAGGTGCTGGAACTCCTGCCCAAAGGGCTCATCGCCGTCACCATCGAGGGCAAGCAGAAGGGCGAGGACCGCAAGCTCAAGCTGACCTTCCGCTGGAAGGAGCGGGAATGCGAGTTGGTCGACGCGCCCCTGCTCATCGCGCCTGGGGATGCGGGCGATGCATGAGATCGTAACGAACTTCCAGTTCCTGCTCGTCGAAATCGAACGGCAGGTCGAGGCGGCCATGGCCGTCATCGAAAAGCACGACGAACGGGCCATCGCCAAGATCGAGGCCCGCGACGACTATATCGACAACCTCAAGAGCGTCATCGAAAACGGCTGCTTCGCCACGCTGCTCGGGGCCGAGCGCCTCACCGCGCCGGAAACGGCCCGGGTGCGCGCGCTCAACATCATCGGCAACAACCTCGAACGCGTGGGCGACCACGTGGTCAACGTGGTGCGCCAGACCCGCCATTACGACGAACCCGAGTGCATCAAGCGCTACGCCTACAAGCCGTTTTTCGCGGAGGTCAAAAAGGCCCTCGAGTGGACGCCCAAGGCCGTGCTCGAACGCGACATGTCGGCGGCGCTCAAGATCTGCCGCTGCGAACTGCACCTGGACCGGCTTTACAAGGAGCAGTTCGACCGCATCCGCGACGAGCTGCGCTCGGGCTTCCAGACCGGCGACCTGCTGACCACGCTTTTCATCTTCCGCTACCTGGAACGCATGGGCGATGCGCTGCTCAACGTCGGCGAGGCGGCCATCTTCGCCATCACCGGCGACAAGTTCAAAATCCACCAGTTCACGGCGCTCAAGGACATCCTGACCGAGAGCGGCCACGAACTGCCCCTGACCGAGATCGACTTCGAGTCCATCTGGGGCACCCGCTCGGGCTGCCGCATCGGCCGGGTGGCCGACCGGGACGGGAAAGGCGAGTCCGGCCGCGAAGTCATCTTCAAGGACGGGGACACGGCCAAGCTGCGCAAGGAAGCGTCCAACATCGAGCACTGGGAAGGCCTCATGCCGGGGCTCGTCCCGCGCGTGGAGGCCTTCCGGGAAGGACGCAAATCGAGCTCCATGCTGATCGAACTGCTCCCCGGCCAGACCATCCAGGACATCGCCCTGGGCGGCGAGCTGCCGCTGCTGCGCCGCGCGCTTTCCGCCCAGTGCCGCGTGGCCGGCGAAATCTGGAAAAAAACCCTCGAGCGCGCCGCCGTCCCGGCCGGAACCATGGCCCAACTGCGCTCCCGGCTCGGCGAGGTGCTCACGGTCCATCCGGGCTTCCGCAGCCTGCCGCGCGCCATCGGGAACTACGCCCTGCCGAACCTCGACGATGCCCTGCGCGGGGCCGAGGCCGTGGAAGCGGGGCTTGCGGCTCCCTTCACGGTCCTGCTGCACGGCGACTACAACAGCAACAACATCCTCTATGACGCGGCCGAGGACCGGATCCACTACATCGACCTCCACCGCTCCGCCCCGGGCGACCTCGCCCAGGACACGTCGGTCTTCATGGTGTCCAACTTCCGCCTGCCCGTCTTCGACGCGTCCCGGCGGCGCATCCTGAACGCCATCATCGCGGAGTTCTTCGAATTCGCGCGTGGCTTCGCCGCCCGAAACGGCGACGACACCTTCGAGCTGCGCGTGGCCCTGGGCCTGGCCCGCTCGTACATCACCTCGACGCGGTTCGAACTGAGCGAGCGGTTTTCCCGGCTGATGTTTTCCCGCGC
>DQED01000309.1:296-3809 GCA_003525525.1 Desulfovibrio sp. | reverse complement strand
GGCGCTTTCCACGGAACTCCTGGCCCGCTACGCCGCCGTGGTGCGCGACGATCCGGGCTGGTGGCACCTGCTCGAGGCCCACGGCGCTCCCGGCGTCCCCAACATCTCCAACGTCTCCAACGTCCCTTGATGCCTGCCGCCGTCATGAGGCATAACCCGCCTCGCACGCGACCGCACAAGGAGCTCCCCATGGACACCCCCGGCCAGCCCGTCCTGTCCGTCGTCATCCCGGCCCACAACGAGGAAGGCAACATCGCCGCCACGGTCGAGGCGCTCGTATGCGTATTACGGCGCGAAGCCATCCCCTACGAGCTGGTGCTCGTGGACGACAACAGCAGCGACGGCACGGGCGCGGTCCTCGACGGCCTGGCCGCATCAGACTCCGGCATCACGGTCGTGCGCCGCATGCCGCCGCGCGGCTTCGGCCGGGCCATCCGGGCGGGACTCGAACAGGCGCACGGCGACGTCATCGTCATCTGCATGGCCGACCGCTCCGACGATCCCGAGGACGTGGTCGCCTATTACCGCAAGATCGGCCAGGGCTTCGACTGCGTCTACGGCTCGCGCTTCATCCGGGGCTCGCGCTGCCTCAACTATCCCCGCGTCAAGCGCTTCGCCAACCGCATCGTCAACCACATGCTCCAGTTGCTCTTCTGGACGCGCTTCAACGACCTCACCAATTCCTTCAAGGCCTACCGGGCCGAGGTCATCCGCGACATCTGGCCGCTTATGGCCTGCCACTTCAACATCACCATCGAACTGTCGCTCAATGCGCTCATCCGCGGCTACCACATCGCCCAGATCCCCATCTCCTGGCAGGGCCGCACCTGGGGCAGCTCCAACCTGCACCTGAGCGAAATGGGCCGGCGCTACCTGAGCACCATGCTGCGCGCCTGGTTCGAAAAGAACCTGATCCTCGACGACCTGCTGGAGGACTCCGCCGCCTGCCGGGTCCGCACGGCCGCCATGCGCACGTCCCTGGAAACGCGCGTCGCCGACGTGGAGCGCCGCCTCGCCGCCCTGGAAACGGCCAAGGACGACAAGGCGCAATAGGAAGGTGCCAATGGACGCCTTGGAGCCCTTTCCCGCCCTGCGCTCCCGCGAACGGATCGTCTCCTGGCTCACGCAAGAGGCGGCGCGAATACGGGCGCTCGACACAGCGGCTCTTGCGGGCTGCGAGACCTTTTCCCTTGTACCGGGGGCGAAGTCTTCGCACCATTGCGGCTGGGAAGAGGATGCCGGCAAGTTCGTCCTGGCGTTGCTCGCGGCGGACTGGGCCTGCTATGCGCAACAGGCCCATCGCGAGGACTACGCGCATCTGAAGCTCGCGGTGTCCGTGTTCCCGAAGGGATTCCGGCTGTGGCTGGCCCGGCTGGAGGGGCGGTGCGTGCCTGTCGGGTATACGGGCTTTCATCCGATAGCGGAGCCCACCTTTTCCCTGCTCAAGCATTCTCCGGAAAGCATCACGAGTCGCGAACGGATCACGCCGGAACCGGAGTCCTTCGACTGCGCGAACTATTTGTATTTGTATAATATCAGCATCATAAAGCCCTTCCGGAAATCGCACGTCAGCAGGATGCTGCTCAGGACACTTGTGGAAGACATGGCCTCGGTCCCAAGCCGCGGCCTGGCCGCCATCGCCGTTTCCCCGGATGGAGAGCGCGTCATCGAACGGTTCGGCTTGCGGAAATCCGGCTGCATCAGCCATGACGGCCAGAAGGAAATGGCTTATACAAGCGAGGAAACGGACACTTGCCCCTGATCCGCCGGCCTGTTGCACGCGCGGGGCAAGCCGTCCACGCCGACGGCCCGGGGCTGGCGGCCCGGAAATCCGCAAAGGAGCCCGCAGCGACATGGCCCGCCTGACCCTGCTCTCGCCGACGCCCCCCGACCTGTCGGCCTTTGGCGTGCGCAGCCTGCAAGCCAGCCTCAAGGCCGCCGGGCACGACGTGCGCCTCGTCCTTTTTCCGGGAAGCATCGGCCTGCTCCAGGAGGACGGCTCCTACGTCTACCGCTATCCCGAGCGCATCGTGGCGCAGGCCCTGGAACTCGCCGCCGGCTCGGACCTTGTCGGCGTCTCCTTTTTCACCAGCTACTTCGACCGCGCCGCGCAGCTCACCCGGGCCGTGAAGGAACGCCTCGGCCTGCCCGTGGTCTGGGGCGGCATCCATGCCACGGTGCGCCCGGCCGAAGGCCTCGAACACGCGGATTTCGTCTGCCGGGGCGAGGGCGAGACGGCGCTTGCCGCGCTGCTAGCATCCCTGGCCGCCGGCCGGCCGGCCGACGCCATCCCGGGCATATGGACGCGCCGGGGCGACGCGGTCGTGGACAACGGCCTCGCTCCCCTCGTCGCGGACCTCGACGCGTTGCCGTTTTTCGATTTCACCGGTGTTGACCAGTTCGTGCACGCTCCGGAGGCCGGGGCCATCGTGCCCCTTTCCGCCGAGGTCCTCGCCCGCGCCCTGCCGCGCGTGCCCTTTCGCAACGGCCGGCTCCTGCGCGTCTACCGCACCATGACCGACCGCGGCTGCCCGCACGGCTGCGCCTACTGCAACGTCCCGACGGTCAAGGATCTCTTCCGCGGCGGCCCCGTGCCCTACTTCCGCAACCGCGGCGTGCCCCACGTCATGGCCGAACTGCGCGAAATCCTCGCCCGCTACCCCTTTATCGAAGGCGTGCAGCTCTTCGACGACACCTTCTTTTCCCGGAAAATGGACTGGCTGGAAGCCTTTGCCGCGGCCTACAAAAAGGACGTCGGCCTGCCGCTTTTCTGCCAGGCCTCGCCCACGACCCTGGACGCCGCCAAGCTCGACCTGCTCATCGACGCCGGCCTGTGCTACGTGGAAATGGGCATCCAGACCGGCAGCCCGGCCATGCGCAAACGCTTCCGCCGGCCCGAATCCGACGCACGCGTGCTGGCCGGGGCAAAGCTCCTGCACGAGCGGCGCGGCCGCCTGCTCCCCCCGGACTACCACGTCATCATCGACTCGCCCTGGGAAACGACCGAAGACAAGCTCGACACCGTGCGCCTGCTGGCCAGACTGCCCAAGCCCTACGGCCTCGCCATCGCCAGCCTGCTCTACTTCCCGGAAACCGAACTCTACCGCCAGGCCAAGGCCGAAGGCCGCATCCACGACGAGGAAACGGAAATCTACCGCCGGCCGTTCTACATCCCTCCCCGGCGCGACTACCCGTCGTTTCTGCTCTACCTGCTCACCTTTCAGCACATCCCCGGCGCGCTCTACCGGGCGCTGCTCTCCCCGCGCGCCATAACCTTCTTCACCCGCGCCAACCCGACCTGGCTCTACAAGCTCGCCTACCCGGCCGGCGAGGCCTGCCGCCTCGTCGCCAAGGGCCTCGCCGCCCTGGCCGGCGGCGACATCGGCCGCATCACCGGCTACTTCCGCCGCCTCCTGCGCCGCGACCCCGTCGCCGCCGGGCGCAAGGGGTGAGGGGGAGGGAGGAGAGGAGATGAAGAGGGAGATGGAGAGAAAGAGGAAGATGCCTCCGGCG
>DQED01000309.1:0-250 GCA_003525525.1 Desulfovibrio sp. | reverse complement strand
GAGGGAATTGCAGGGGAGGAAAGGTGCGGATATGGGAGGCGGCATGATCGCGCAACATTCGCCGATGTCCGTTCTGGTGCTCAACGCGCCGTTTCTGCCCCGGTTTTCGCGGCCCCAGCGCTCGCCCGCCGTGACCAAGTCCGCCACGCTCTATTTTCCGCTCTTCCTGGCCCAGGCCGCGGCCGTGCTGCTCGCCGACGGCTTCGCCGTGGACCTCTGCGACGCCCCGGCCGACGGCCTCGACCTGCCG
>DQED01000111.1 GCA_003525525.1 Desulfovibrio sp. | reverse complement strand
CATGGGCGCGCCCTACCGTCTGGGCGGCGACAGTGCGGGCGGCATCGACTGTTCGGGCCTGACCAAGGCCGTTTTCGCCCGTCTGGGCTGCGACCTGCCGCGGCAAAGCCGGCTCCAGGCCGACCTGGGCCAGCCGGTCGCGCCGACGGAACTCGAGGCCGGGGATCTGCTCTTTTTCGCCACGGACCGCGCCGCGGGCATCAGCCACGTGGGCATCTACCTCGGCGGCGGGCGCATGCTCCATTCGAGCCCGAGGCGGGGCGGCGTGGGGGTGGACCGGCTGGCCGGCACCGATTACGAACGGTGGTTCGTCGGAGCCCGGCGGCTGGCCAAGGCCGGGCCGGCCCTGGCCGACAAGGGTCGACCCTGACGCGGCGTCTTGCCGCGCGTAAACGAGAGGTCCGGCATGGCAAGTCCGCTTCCGAGAATCGATCCCGAAGCCTGCATCGGCTGCGGCGCGTGCGCCCGGCTGTGCCCCTCGGGAACCATCGTCTTCGAAGGCCAGCGCGCCGCGGTCCGGGGGACGGGCTGCATCGGCTGCGGCCATTGCCGGGCGGTGTGTCCGGCCGAGGCGGTGGCCATGGCCGACGGGGAAAACTACGCCGACGGCTTCGTCACGTTCACGCCGGCCGGCAAGGTCGTCGCGCCCGGGGAGTTTTCGCCCGAACTTCTTGTCGATCTCTTGCGCTCCCGGCGTTCCTGCCGCGCATTTACGGAAAAAGCCGTGCCCGCCCCCATGCTCGAAGACCTCGTCCGCGCGGCCGTGACCGCGCCGTCGGGCACCAATTCCCAGGCCTGGACCTTCACCGTGCTCACGTCGCGGGCGGCGGTGGCGGGCTTCGGCGAGGCCGTGGCCGGGTTTTTCCGGCGCCTCAACAGGATCGCGGCAAACGGCCTTGCACGCAAGGTCTACGCCCTGATCGGCCGCCCGGAGCTTGAGAACTATTACCGGGAGTATTACGCTTCGGTTGCGGACGCGCTGGCCGCCTGGGACCGCGACCGTACGGACCGGCTTTTTCACGACGCCAGCGCCGCCGTGATCATCGGCTCGCGGCCCGGGGCGAGCTGTCCGGCCGAGGATGCGCTGCTGGCCGCGCAGAACATGCTGCTGACGGCCCACGCCATGGGGCTCGGGACGTGCCTGATCGGCTACGCCGTGGAGGCCATCCGCCATGACAAGCGCGTCAAGGCTGCGGCGGGCCTGCCGCCCGAAGAGGCCGCCCATGCCGTGGTCGCCCTGGGCTGGCCGGATGCGACGTTTTTACGCCAGACGGCGCGTCGCCGTCCGGTCGTACGATACAAGACCGCCTGAGGGGACGGACCGGCGGTCGGGTGCTGCGTGCGGCGCATGGCCCTCGTGGGGACGGGAGGCGGTGCGCCCGGGAGGATGCTGTGATGCGGGGGCGGGGACTTTTGGTTTTTGCGGTGTGGCTGGTGATGGCCGCGCCGGGGATGGGGCTGGCGCAAAATACCGAAACGGCTTCGTTGCAGGGGCTCTCGCTCGTACGCGAGCCGACGGGCGGCGCGCCGCAAGCCGTGTCGCGCCATACGGCCGCTTCCTACGCGCCAGTGGCCGACGGCGGCGGCCTGGATGCGTATCTGGCCACATTGACGCGCTCGGGCGGCCAGGGGAGCCTTGACGAGCGGGTCGCGGATTTCAACGCCAGCAAGAACCGGTATTCCATTGAGGTGCGCCTGTCGCAGCGCAGACTTTACCTCTACGAGAACCTGCCCGACGGCTCGCGGCACCTGGCCCGCGCCTATACCGTGGCCGTGCCCGGGCGGGACATGGAAGCTCCCCAGGGCTGGGGCGTGGTCACGGGCATCAGTTTCGAGCCCTGGTGGCGGCCGACTCCGGCCATGAAGGAGCGCGCCCGCAAGCAGGGCAAGACGCTGCCCGAAGTGGTGAAGCCCGGCGTCAGGGAAAACCCCATGGGACCGTTCAAGATCATCCTGTCCCACGGGTACGGCTTCCGCATCCACGGCAACAACAACCCCGGCTCCATCGGCCGGCCGGTCACCAGCGGCTGCATCCGCATGCGCAACGACGAGGGCAAGGATCTGGCCAAATTGATCGACGTGGGCACGGAAGTGGTCTTTTTGCAATAGCCCCGTACCGCCAAGTTCGGGGAACGGCGCACGGGAGGCGCCGCAACTGCGGAGGGTGCATGAAGGGAATGTATCCATGCGGGGCAGCCATGGTGCCCAAGGACAGACAGGCCTTCGATCCCGAAGCGGCCCGCGAACGCATGGGCGTGGGCAGGAAGGAATTCGCACGGTTTTTCGACTACATCTGGCATGAGGTCCGGGAGCGCCGCTCCCGGCTCGATGAGGCCTGGCGGGCCGGAGATTGGAAAGCGGTGGCTTTGCACGCCCATACCGTGAAATCCTCCGCCGCCGCCATCGGGGCCGAGGGGCTGCGCCGCACCGCCGAGGCCGTGGAGCGCGCGGCCACTGCCGAGGACGCCGCCGCCCTGGACGAGGCCCTGTGCGCCTTTCACGCGGCCCGGGACCTGCTTGCCCGCCTCGTGGGCAT
>DQED01000365.1:2873-3433 GCA_003525525.1 Desulfovibrio sp. | reverse complement strand
TCCTCGGCGCGCTGTGCCGCCCTTTTTGCGGCGAGGACCCGACGCGCCCGCGCCGCGAGGCCGTGCGCGCCTTTCTCACACGCCGTCTGGCCGGGGCCGCGGCGGACGGCGTCGATGGTTCCTGCGGCCACGAGCTGGCCGAGAGCCTGAGCCTTGAAACGGACTGGGTCCTGCCCCCCGCGGGCCGGAGCCTGGCCGGGGAGTGGTAGCCATGGCCTTTTCCCGCGCCCTGCGCGTGCTTCTGGTCTTGCCCATGTACGGCGGTTCGCTGCCCATCGGCCGCTCCTGCGCCGCGGCCCTGGCAAGCCTCGGCCATGTGGTGGAAGTCTTCGAGGCCCCGGCTTTTTACGGCGCGTTTTCGGCGCTCAAGGATCTGCGGGTGACGTCGGATCGCCTGGAATATCTGGAGAACAGCTTCCTGCAGGTCGTTTCCCAGGCCGTGTGCGCCAAGGCCGAGACCTTCGGCCCGGACCTGGTGCTGGCGTTGGCCCAGGCGCCGCTGTCGCGCCAGGCCTTAAAGCGCCTGCGCCGCGACGGCGTGGCCACGGCCATGTGGTTCG
>DQED01000365.1:0-2796 GCA_003525525.1 Desulfovibrio sp. | reverse complement strand
CGGAAAAGCTGGCCGCCGTGGGCCAGAAAAACGCCTGCTACCTGCCCCTTGCCGCGGACCCGGCCGTGCACCGGCCGCTCGAGCTATCGCCCGTGGAGCGCCGCCTCTACGGGGCGCGGGTGTCTTTCATGGGCGCGGGCTACGCCAACCGTCGCCTGGCGTTCGCCCAACTGTTGGACTATGGGCTCGCGATTTTCGGCAGCGACTGGGACGGCGACGCGACCCTCGCCCCCCGCGTGCGCCTGGACGGGCGCAGGGTCGGCACGGACGAGGCGGTGCGCATCTTCAACGCCGCCGACGTCAACCTCAACCTGCATTCGAGCGTGTCCGTGGAGCGCCTCGTGACCGGGGGCGACTTCGTCAACCCGCGTACCTTCGAGCTGGCCATGTGCGGCGCGTTCCAGCTGGTGGACCGGCGGACGCTTATGCCGGAGCTTTTCGGCGAGGACGAGCTGGCGCAGTTCGGGGATATGGAAGAGCTCAAGGAGCGGCTGGGGTATTTCCTGGCCCATCCCGAGGCGCGCGCGGCCTATGCCGCCCGCGCCCGCGCCCGGGCGCTCAAGGAACACACCTATGCCCGGCGCATGGAAGCGCTTCTCGACTTTGTCGCCGCGCGCCTTCCCGGCTGGCCGCGGGGGGAACGGGACGAGGAGGCGCTTTCGGGGCTGCCGGAGGACATGCGGGAGGAGGTGGCGGCGCTATTGCGCGAGCTGTCGCTGCCGCCGGACGTGTCTTTCGACGATCTGATCTGGGCCGTGCGCGCCCGGCAGGGCGTGCTTTCCTCCCTGGAGACGAGCCTGCTGTTCCTGGACGAATGGCGCAGGCAGTACGGCCGCTGACAACGCGCCAGACTGCTTACCGCTTGATTTCCAAAGTCTTCTGCATCATCTCATCGGCCGTGGACACCACCTTGGAGTTGGAGTCGAAGGCGCGTTGCAAGGTGATGAGGTTGACCATTTCCGTGGCCATGTCCACGTTGGACGATTCCAGCGAGTAGCCGGAAATCCCGTCGTAAACGCCGCTGTGTGCCCGCCCGGTGGTGGCCGAACCGGAAGCCTTGGTGGCCGAGAGCAGGTTGTTGCCTTCGCGGTAGAGATCCGTGGGATTCCTGAAGTCGGCCAGGGCGACGACGTAGAGGGCTGCGCTCTGGCCGTTGGAGAAAGTGCCCGAAATAACGCCGTTTTCGTCCACGCTGGTGCTGACGAGCTCACCCGAGGCGTAGCCGTCGCTTTTTGAATTGAGGGTATAGGACGACGTGGCGTAGTTGGTGGTGCAGGTGGCCTCGTTGACCGTCGCCGACGGGGTGTAGCCGGAGTTGGCGCTGGCCAGTGCGCCGATGCCCGCGGCCGATGTCGGGGCGCTGGCGCTCCAGGCCTTCTCGGAGGTGGAAAGTCCGGTCTTGTATTCGATGGGCTGGCTGGCCAGCACCGTCGAGGGATTCGTCTTGGAGACGAACGTGGCGTTCATCTGCGGCACGCCGTTGCTGTTGATGGCGGCCTGCGTCCAGTTGGACAAAGAGGTGGGATCGCCCGACGGCGTGAAGGCGGTCTGGTTTTCCAGTTCGCCCTGGGCGGAAAAGGTGAGCGTGCCGATCATGAGCACGCCGGCCTTGGTCGTGCCGGCCGTGGTGGTGCTGCCGTCCTCTTTCGGCGGTGCGGTCACCATGTATTCCCAGTATTCCTTGCCGTTTTCGTCCTTCGTCTTTGAATAGTACGTCGTAAGGGTGTGCGCGCCGCCTTCGGAGTCGTACGCCTTGACCTGGGTGGAATAGTCCGAATTCGCCACCGGGGGGCTGTTCGTGGCGTTGTAATTGGTGAACATGGTGAAAAACGGGTTGGTCGCGTCGAGGGTTTCCGGATCGGTCGTGCTGTCGAGATTAGCCGTCATGGTGACGGAACCCGTGGCCTGGGCCGGCAGGGTGAAGTCCTTGATCTGGATGTCGGTGACGGTTCCCGTGGTCGGCACTTCGGTCAGGCTCTTGCCCGCGCGTTTGGCTGCGGTCACTGCATCCTGGTCCACGGCCCATCCCTGGACCTGGTTGCCGGTCGATGTCGTCAGATAGCCGCTGGTGTCGAAGTTGAACGAACCGTCCCGCGTATAATAAACCTTGTCGTTATCGGGATTCTTGACGATGAAATAGCCGTGCTCGCCGTCGATGGCCATGTCCATGGAGTTGTTGGCTTTCTGGATGCCGCCCACGGTCGTCGACATGGAGACGCTGCCGACCTGCACGCCCATGCCGATCTGGCTGCCGTCCGACGTGCCGCCGGCCATGTTGCTCAGCATGTCGGCAAAGAGCATGCGCGAGGACTTGAAGCCCGTGGTCGAGGCGTTGGCAAGGTTGTTGCCCGTGTTGGTGATGCCGTCGCTGTAGGCGAGGAGTCCCGATACGCCGGTCCAGATCGCGCTCATGTCGCACCTTCCTTGTTGCCTGCGGCAGGATTTGCCGCCTGCGTCGCTGCTATCCCATGCAACCATGTCGTTCCCTGTCGCGGAAACGGTGCGGGAAGCGGGATGCGGCGCGCGGGCAGGGAAAACCTTGCCGCTTGCCGGCATACAGTGCACGAGCCGGGCCAAAGCGTACGCGGCGGCGCGCGTGGCCGTGCGCAGAAGCGGGGGAGAGGGGCGTGCCCGGGCCGCGAACGCGCCGGCGGGACGAAGGCGGGAAAACGTGAAGCCGCGCAAGGCAGTTGACATGAGGTAGGGAGAAGTCTAATGCTCTATTCCCGCGTCGATGCCCTGTGACGTTTTGGCGTCGATCGGGTCGCGGGATATTGAAAAAACGTGTTGACGGTG
>DQED01000278.1 GCA_003525525.1 Desulfovibrio sp. | reverse complement strand
ATCTTGGTGGTGCCGATATCGAGACCGACGATAAGTTCCGACCTGGCCATAAACCGCTCCCTGAACGTTTCCACTCGCGGCGTCGATGCCGCCCGCGCACGGTTCTACGTCAAACGCGCGACGATTTCATTGCCTATTTCGCCCCCCGGAGCGAACGGCCCCCCATAACCGCCGTCGCGGTTTCACCCTTCCCCTAGCCTTGGGACATCTCCCCGGAATTGCCGCGCTTTTCAACCCAGACTTTATCGCCTTCGGCGGTGATGAGACCGACTTTGTCCAGTTCACCCCGCCGGCGCAAGTCCGTCCAGACAAGGTTCATGCGCGAAAGGTTGCGCCGCCATTCCTTGGAGCCCAGGCACAGCAGGATGCCCGGGTCCATGAGGCGGATCTCCAGGCCCCGGCCCCAACTGAGGCGCAGCCACGCGATCTGCCCGAAATCGAAGGGAACCTGATGCTCGGCCACGGCCCGGCGCAGATCGGCCAGCAGGGCCAGATGCTTTTCCATGCCGGCCTCGACCTCGATCTGGGGCAGGGAAACGAACTGCCCCGGCTCGACCTTGTCGATGATGCGCCCGACCTCGTCGGCGTAATAGAGCGTTCCCTGATACTGCACAAGATAAGAAGGGGCCTTCTCCTTCACTTCCACGACGATGCTTCCGGGGAGCACCCGTTTGACCGTCACCGCGTCGATCCAGGGCTCGCGGGCCAAATCGCCCCGCATGCGGTCCATGGAGAGCGACAGGACGTTGACGCCCGGGGAAAGCCCCGCCACCTGGCGGATGTGTTCCTCGGACAGCCGGGAACAACCCGTGATCGTGGCGCTTTGCAGGGCGAAATAATTGACCGTGGTCAGCCAGCGGTAGCCGGCCAGAAGCGCCACGCTCACGGCCAGGAGAATCGCGCCCATGAAGGCCATGGACACGGCCCGGGTGAAAAGCCGGCCCATGCCGCCGAAGCTCACCGTCGGCATGCGCACGGAACAGCCGCAGCTGCGGGAATTGCGGTTGCGGTTGCCCTTGGATTTGACCACCCGGCTCTTGACGGTCACGCGCGGCGCGGAACCCGCATAGCCGTTGCGGCGTTTCTTGGCCGCCCCTCCCACTCCGAGCCCGGAAAGCGTACCGACCCTGACGTTCATGGCGCCACCCTCACTTCCAGTTCCAGTTCATGGCCGCTTCGCTCCCGCACGGCCTCCCTTGCCGCATCGATGAGCGCAAACGCCTCGCTGCACGTCCCTCCGCCATAATTCACCATAAAGTTCGCGTGCTTCTCGGAAAATCCCATGCCGCCCACACGTTTCCCTCGAAATCCGGCCGCCTCGAGCAGCCGCCAGGCCGCCTCGCCCGGCGGATTCTTGAACAGACTCCCGGCCGTGGCCGCGGTGATGGGCTGGCTGGCCCGCTTTTGCCGCAGGTGCGCCACCATCGCCCCCCGTATGGCGACGGGCTCCTCCACCTCGCAATCGATCTCCGCCGCGAGCACCACGAAAAACCCATCCACGCCCGTCACGGCGAAGCGGCGATAGGCCGCGGCGAACCCCTCGCACCCGATCCAGGCCAGCCCCGTTCCGGGCGACCAGAGCAACACCCGGGCCAGCACGTCGCCCATGGCGTCGCCGTAGGAGCCGGCATTGCCGGCCACGGCCCCGCCCACGGTCCCGGGCACGCCGATGAGCCCGCCAAGGCCGGAAAGCCCCTGTGTGGCGAGCCAGGCGACCAGGCGTTGCAGCTTGACCCCGGCGCCGACCCGCACGCGGATTTTCCCCTGCGGGCGCTCGTGCAAGATCACCGGTTCGCCCGCGATGCGGGGGCTTACGACCACGAGCGGCAGTTCGCCGTCCCCGGCCAGGACGTTGCTGCCGCCGCCAAGAACGAACGGCGCGCCGCCAAGGCCCGCAAGAACGTCTCCCAGCCCCGCGGCCTCCTCGGGCCGCGTGAAAACGATTTCCGCCAGGGCGCGTCCGCCCAGGCGCAAGGTGGTCCGGTCCGCGAAAAGCGGTCCGGGCCTGACCTCAAGCGCCACCATGCGCCTCCAGGTAGTGCACGCCCACCTGCCAGATGCTGCCCGCGCCGAGGGTCATGAGCACGTCGCCCGGACGCAGGATGCCGGGCAGGGCCTCTTCCATGGCCGCGAAATCGCGGTAGTAGGACACTTCCGTCCTGCTCACCTGGCGGATGCCCTGGGCCAGGCTCTCGCCGCTGACGCCGGGAATCGGCGCTTCCGAGGCCGGATAGATCTCCGTGAGCAGGAGCTGGTCCGCCCCGGCGAAGCAGGTGCAGAAATCGCCGAAGAGCAGTTTGGTGCGCGAAAAACGGTGCGGCTGGAACGCCACCACCAGCCGGCGGTCCGGGTAGACGGTCCTGGCCGCGGCCAGCGTGGCCTTGATCTCGGCCGGATGATGGCCGTAGTCGTCGATGACCGTGACGCCGCCGGCCTCGCCCTTGCGCTCGAAGCGCCGGCCCACGCCCCCGAATTTGGCCAGGGCCGCGGCGATGACGGGCACGGGAATGCCGGCCTCGAGCGAGATGCCGATGGCGCCCAGGGCATTGAGGACGTTGTGGCGGCCGGGGTGGTTGAGGCGCATTTCGCCGAGGTCGGCCCCGTCGAGGCTCACCCGGAAGCGGCTGCCGTCGCCGGTTTCGAGCACCGTGCCGCGAAGCCTGGCCTTTTCCCCGAAGCCGTAGGGCAAGACGGGCCGGTTGACGCGGGGCAGGATGCGCGACACCCCGGGGTCGTCCAGACAGACCACGGCCACGCCGTAAAAGGGAATGCGATTTAAAAATTCCACGAACGCGTCGTCGATGGCCGCGAGGTCGGCGTAATGATCCAGGTGGTCGGCGTCCACGTTGGTGACGACCGAGGCGATGGGAGACAGGCACAGGAACGAGCCGTCGGATTCGTCGGCCTCGGCGAGCAGGTACTCGCCCTGCCCCAGGCGCGCGTTGGCCCCGTAGGCGTTGAGGCGCCCGCCGATGATGACCGTGGGATCGAAGCCGGCCTCGGTGAAGATGGTGGCCAGAAGCGACGTCGTGGTGGTCTTGCCGTGGGTGCCGGCCACGGCGATGCCGGTGCGCAGGCGCATGAGCTCGGCGAGCATCTCCGCGCGCGGGATGACCGGAATGCCGCGCTCCCTGGCGGCCACGACCTCGGGGTTGTCGTTCGTCACGGCCGTGGATTTGACCACGACGTCGGCCTCGCCCAGGTTTTCCCGGCCGTGGCCGATGGCGATGTTCGCGCCGAGGCCGCCCAGGCGCTTGACGGCCGCGCCCATGGCCATGTCCGAACCCGAGACTTCATACCCGAGGTTTAAAAGCACCTCGGCGATGCCGCTCA
>DQED01000276.1:2025-6489 GCA_003525525.1 Desulfovibrio sp. | reverse complement strand
TGGGTGCAGCCCAGGATCAGGGTGTCCAGGTCTTCCGCCAGCATCGGGCGCAGGTACTCCTCGGCCACCATGCGCGTGGCCGGATGGTCGAGCCAGCCCTCCTCCACCAGCGGCACGAACAGCGGACAGGCCTTGGACACGGCGTGGACGTCCGGGCCGCCGTAGAGTTCCAGGGCCTTTTCGTAGGCCCGGCTGGCCACGGTCGAGGGCGTGGCGATGATGCCGATGCGCCGGGATTTCGAGACGGCCAGGGCGCTCTTGGCCCCGGCCGAGATGACCTCGATGACGGGCACGGGCGACATGGAGGCGATGGCCGGCAGGGCCACGGCGGCCATGGTGTTGCAGGCGACGATGAGCAGCTTGACGTTTTTTGCGAGCAGGAACCGCGTGATCTGCGCGGCGTAGCGGGCCACGGTGTCCGGGGACTTCACGCCGTAGGGCACGCGGGCGGTGTCGCCGAAATAGACGATGCGTTCGTTTGGCAGACGGTCCATGACGGCGCGGGCCACGGTGAGGCCGCCGACTCCGGAATCGAAGATGCCGATGGGGCAGGTTGCGTCACAGTGCACGGGAAGAGCCTTTGGGCGCGGATTGGACGCGGCGGCGTCCTGCGCCAGACGGGCTAAACCCCTGTCCGGGGCCGGCGTCAAGCCTTTTGTGCCGCCGCGCCGCCAAGGGCGCAGACCAGGGCGAATTCCGCGGCGGAAACGGGCATGACCGACAGGCGCGAGCCCTTGCGCAAAAGCTCCATGCCGGCAAGCCCCGGCTCCCGGCGCATGGCCGCAAGGGGCACGGGCGCGGCGAAGCGGGAACGCAGGCGGACGTCGACCATGACCCATACGGGATTGTCCGGCGTGGCCCTGGGGTCGAAATGGCGGTCCTGCGGGTCCTGGGCGCTGACGTCCGGGGAGGCCTCGCGCACGATCTCCGCCACGCCCACGGCCGCGGGATTTTTCACGCTGTGATAAAAAAGCGCCAGGTCGCCCACGGCCATTTCGCGCAGATACTTGCGGGCCTGGTAGTTGCGCACCCCGTCCCAGCAGGTGGTCTGCCCGGGGGCGGCGGCGAGGTCGTCTATGGAAAAGCAGCCCGGCTCGGTCTTGAGCAGCCAGTGGCGCGGCATCGGGATCTCCTCGGGCGGGCCGGGCTTGCGCCGCGTCCCCGAAAAAAGCGTTGCCCCTTTGCAGGGGCGACGCCGTTGGCGGAACGATTTTCGAAAGGGCGCGTCTCAACCGAAGCGGCCGACTTCCGTCTTGCAGGCGTCGTCCCATTCCAGGCAGTCGAGGTCGGTGATGGCCTCGAAGCGGCCGAGACAGCGCTGGCACACGGCCTGGGCATGGGCCTTGCCGCCCGCGACGTCCTCGCGCGAGACCGTGACGCGGACCGTTTCGCCGCAGCCCGGGCAGGTGGTTTCGAAAGCGGCTTGTTCAGACGGCATGGCTGTCTCCTTTGTTGATCCCTTTCTTCGTACGCGCCGCGCCGCCGGGACGCAACGCCCCTCACTCGGGCCTCGCCCCGCGCCTGGCCAGGGTGCGTTCGATGGCTTCGGCCAGGGTGGCCGTTTCCACGGGTTTGCTCACGGCGTCGTCGATGCCGGCGGCCAGGAAGCGTTCCCGGTCCGCGGGCATGGCGTAGGCGGTGAGCGCGATGATGGGGATGTCCGGCCGGGGCGTCTGTCCGTCGCGGATGGCCCGGGTGGCCTCCAGGCCGTCCATGACCGGCATCTGGATGTCCATGAAGACGAGGTCGATGTCGCCTGCGCCGAGGCGCGCCAGGGCCTGGCTGCCGTCCTCGGCCGTGGCCACGGCGTGGCCGAGCTTTTCGAGCATGCGCTTGCCGGCCAGGAGGTTGACCATGTCGTCCTCGACCAGGAGGATGCGCAAGGGCCTGCCGGGGTCGGGCGCGGCCCGGGGCGTGGACTCCCGGGAGGGCAACGCGCCGGGCAGGCCCAGAAACAGGGACAGGAGAAACGTCGCGCCCCGGCCTTCCTCGGTGTCGATGTCGAGGCAGGCGTCCATGAGCCGCGCGAGCCGGCGTACGATGGAGAGGCCCAACCCGGCGCCCTGGAAGCGGCGGGTGTAGGCGCCCTCGGCCTGGACGAAGGGTTCGAAGATTTCGCGCAGCTTGTCGTCGGCGATGCCGATGCCCGTGTCCGCGACGGAAATGAGCACCCGCGCGTGGCGTTTCTCCTGTCGCAGCAGCGACGCCTCCACCCGCACCTCGCCTTTTTCCGTGAACTTGATGGCGTTGCCGACGAGGTTGAAGAGGATCTGGCGCAGCCGGACCTCGTCGCCGACAAGGGTGGCCGGCAGGCGCGGGTCCACCTCGAACGTCAGCGCAAGGCCCTTTTCCCGGGCGGCCACGGAAAAGAGGTCGAGGACCGCGGCGCGCAACCCCGCAACGGTGAATTCGGCCTCCTGGATGACCAGCTTGCCGGCCTCGATGCGCGAAAGGTCCAGGATGTCGGATAAAAGCCGCGTCAGGCGCAGCGACGAGACCGTGGCCGCCTGCACGTATTCGGCCTGCTCGTCGTCGAGGTCCGTGGTGCCGAGCAGCTGGAGCATGCCGAGCACGCCGTTTAAGGGCGTGCGGATCTCGTGGCTCATGTTGGCCAAAAATTCCGACTTGGTGCGGCTGGCGCTTTCGGCGGTCTCCTTGGCCTTGACCAGGGCCTCCTCGGCCTCCAGGCGTTCCAGTTCGCTGCCGGCGCGCGCCCCGAACATGGTCAAAAGCGATTCCGCCAGCTCGACGTCGGCCAGGGGCTTGCGCCCGATGACGGCGATCAGCCCGCTCGGTCGGCCGGCGCTGTCCCAGAGGGTGACGCCCACGTAGCTTTCCGCGCCCATCTCCTGCAGCACGGCGTCGTGGGGAAAGCGCTCCCGCACGCCGCTGGGGAAGCTGCAGATGGCCTTGCCCACGACCGCGCCGCAGGGGGTATCGGCCAGCGTATAGGTGATGTTGTCCTCGAAATGGCCGTCGCAGAACAGCGCGAGCGTGGTGGCGCGCAGTCCGTCGCCTTCCAGCCTGTCGATGCACACGAACGACATGTGCAGCGCCTCGGCCAGGTACGCGGCCAGGGAATGGAAGAAGTCCCGTCCGTCCTGGCCGTGGCCGCAGGTGGCCAGAAACGTCAGCGAGCGTTCGAGCGCCTTGCGTCCGGTGATGTCGAGGACGATGCCCCTGTAGCGCCTCACGCGCCTGCGGGCGTCCAGCACCGGCCGGCCCACGGAGAGCAGCCAGCGTTCCTGCCCGGCCGGCCGCGCCGTGCGCCATTCGATGGCGATGTCCTCGCCGTGCGCCAGCGCCTGTTGCAAGGCCGTTTCCACGGCGGGCAGGTCCGCGGGATGCACGGCCTGCCTCCAGCCTTCGTAGGAGGGATGCACGGCCTTCCTGTCGAGGCCGTACAGGGACCAGATCTGCTCGGACCAGATGTTTTCGTTGGTGTCGGGGTCCCATTCCCAGATGCCGGCCTTGGCCGCGTCCAGGGCCATGACCAGCCTGTCCGCCCAGCGCTGTGCTTCCCCCCGGGCCGCGCGCAGTTCGTCGGTGCGCGCGGCGACGAGGTGTTCGAGCTCCTCCTTGCCGCGGCGCAGCACGGCCTCCGCTTCCTTGAGCGTCGTCACGTCGGCGTAGGTGAGCACCGTGCCGCCCACGGCGCCGTCCTCCTCGCGGTAGGGCAGGACGCGGCGCAGGTACATCCGGCCGTCGTCGCGCCGGACCTCGTGCTCGATCATCGCCTCGCCGCGCAGGACGGCGTCCACGTCCGCCATGAGGGCCTTGTCGTGCACCTTGGACTTGATGGCCGCAAGCGGGCGGCCCATGTCCTCCACGGCGACGTGGAAGACCTCCAGGGCAGCCGGGGTGGAGCGCATGACGCGGCTCTCCCGGTCGAGAAACACCGTGGCCACGTCGGCGGCGGCGAGCAGGTTCTCCACGAAGGCGTGGGCCCGGGCGAGCTCCTCGATCTTGTGGGTCAGCTCCTCGTTTAGGGCCTGCAATTCCTCCCGCGAGGCCTCGAGCTCCTCGTTGGCCGACTGGAGCTCCTCGTTCATGCTGAGCAGTTCTTCGTTGGTGGCCCGCAGCTCCTCGTTGAGGGACTCGTCGCGCTCCACGACCTCGCGCAAGTGGTCGTGTGCGGCCTGCAATTCCGACTCGTAGCGCTGCACGACGCCGCTTTCCGTCAGCCCCGCCAGCTCCGGATAGTCGCCGGGCAGGGGATGCCGCACCGTATCGAAGGCCACGAGCAGCCGCGCGGGTTCGCCGTCTTCGCCGGGCACGGGGTCCACGGCCACGGTCACGGCGTCTTTGCCGTCCGCCGCCAGGCGCACGGGCGGCAGGGTCGCGCCCGCGCCGGTCTTGATCGCCCGGGCCAGGGCCAGACGCAGGTGGTGGCGCAGCTCCGGCCGGGCAAGCCTGACGATGTCGAGGGTCGGTTCGCCGTCGGGAAGGTGCAGGTAGCGGCTC
>DQED01000276.1:0-1999 GCA_003525525.1 Desulfovibrio sp. | reverse complement strand
CGGCGGGCGGGCTGTAGCGGCGGCGCAGGGCCCTGTCCAGGACGGCGTCGAGGTCCTCGTCGGGCTTGGCGGCGAAAGGCGCCGCCCAGGGGGCTTCCCGGGGGAACGGTTGGTCCGGGGCGATGTGGCGCAGGTGGCGGCGGTCCGGGGGGGTGACGCTGCGGTAGAGCTTCCAGCGCTTGTCCACCATCTCGAGACCGCCGGTGTTGGGTCTTATGGATTCGGAGGGGCCGAGGAACAGGAAGCCGCCGGGGTTGAGGGCCTGATGCAGCAGGCCCAGGGCCCGCTCCTGGAGCTTGGGCGTCAGGTAGATGAGGAGGTTGCGGCACACGACCAGGTCCGTGCGCAGAAACGGCGGATCGGCGAGCAGGTTGTGGCGCACCACCAGGACGCGTTCGCGCAGAGACGGGACGATGGCCTTCTCCCGTCGCTCGGCCTTGAAATAGCGGTCGAGGCGTTCCTTCGGCATCTGTTGCAGGACGCGCAGGGAATAGCGGCCCTTGCGCGCCGCGGCCACGGCGTCCGGATCGATGTCCGTGGCGAAGATCTTGAATTCCGCACGGCTCCCCGTGCGTTCCAGATACTCGGCCGTGAGCATGGCCAGGGAATAGGCCTCCTCGCCCGTGGAGCAGCCGGCCACCCAGAAGCGCGCCGGATCGCCGGGCTTGCGGTCCCGGAAGATGACCGGCAGGACCCGGGCGCGCAGGACCTCGAACGCGTCGGGGTCGCGGAAAAAGGCGGTCACGCCGATGAAAAGGGTGCCAAGGAGCCTGCCGGCCTCTTCGGCGTCGTCGCGCAGGCGGTCGAGGTAGGCTTGCGGTCCGGTCGTGCCGGAGAGGAGCATGCGCTTGTGGATGCGCCGGGCCATGGTGTTGGTCCGGTAGCCGGTCAGGTCGTGGCCCGTGTGTTTTTTCACCAGGGAAAGCGCGGCGTCCACGAAAGCGTCCTTTTCCGCCTCGGGACAGGAGACGTCGGCCAGCAGGCGGGCCAGTTGGCGGGCCATCTCCGCCATGGGCAGCACGGCCGTGGCCGCGCCGGCGGCGATGACGGCCTCGGGCATGCCGGCATGGGCGGCCTCGGCCGGGTCCTGGACGAGAACCACGCCGCCGGCCTTGGCGATGCGGATGGCCCCCTGCATGCCGTCCGTGCCCGTGCCGGAGCAGATGACGGCCACGGCCCGCGAGCCGTTGGCTGCGGCGAGGTCGGCCAGGAAGGCGTCGATGTTGTGGCGCAGCGTTCCGGCCTCGCGGCTGTGGGGCCGCAGAAGGCCGCCTGAAAAGCCCAGGTCGTCGCCGCTTGCCGGGATGTGGATCGTGCCCGGCTGCGGCGGGGTGTCCCCGGTGATCATGCGCACGGGCATGCGCGTGTGGGAGGCGAGCACGGCATCGAGGCTGCTCGGTTTGTCGGGCGGCAGGTGGGTGAGGGCGACAAGGGCGGCGGGCAGGGTCGGGGAAAGGTTTTCAAGAAGCGCGAGGATGGCTTCGAGCCCGCCGGCCGAAGCGCCGATGCCGACCACGGGGCAGGGCGCGCCGGGGGCCTGGGGGGATTGCGACGTTTCCCGGGGCCGAATGTCACCCTGGCCTGTCGCGGCGTCGTTGTCGTCCATAGGCTGGCGGCCTCCCTCCTCGCAATACGCGCGCAAACCGGGCTTGCATGGGACAGAGGTGTTCTCGATGCATGAGAGTAGCATCGATCGCCGCATACAGGCAACGCCGCCGCACGGATTTTGTTCGCCCCTCGCGGCCGGCGGCCGGTCTTGACGCCCGGGTGCGGCCGGCGCATCATGGCGCAAGAGGCGAACGTTCCACCCTGGAGGGGAGATGCGCGCCACGGCCAGTCTGCTCCATGCCCTCGCCGCCGAAGGCGTCCGCCACGTGTTCACGGTGGCGGGCGGTCCCGGCGAAACCCTGCCCGCCACCGTTTCGGACGCCGTCGCCGTCGTCCCGGCCGCCCAGGCGGCCGGCGCGGCCTGCATGGCCGACGGCTACGCCCGGGCTTC
>DQED01000101.1:2664-3059 GCA_003525525.1 Desulfovibrio sp. | reverse complement strand
CGGGCGCGCCCCGCCCGTCGCAGCCGTCCTGGCGCCCGCCGGGCCGGCAGGCCTCGAGGAAACGCCCTGCCCCGCCACCTGGAAGAACGCGACGGTGTTGACGAGTTGCGCGGCCTGGGAGGAGAGCTCCTCGGCCGTGGAGGCCAGCTCCTCCGAAGCCGACGCGTTTTGCTGCACGACCTGGTCGAGCTGCTGCAGCGCCTGGTTGACCTGGCCCGCGCCGGTGCTTTGCTCGCTGGAGGCGGCGGAAATCTCCTGCACGAGATCGGACGTCTTGAGGATGTCCGGGACGAGTTTTTCCAGAAGCTGCCCGGCCCGTTCGGCCACGTCGAGGCTGGAGGCGGAGAGGCGGTTGATCTCCGCGGCCGCTGACTGGCTGCGTTCGGCGAGCTTGC
>DQED01000101.1:0-2593 GCA_003525525.1 Desulfovibrio sp. | reverse complement strand
GTCTGGCGGGCGATTTCCTCGATAATGGAAATCTTGGCCGCGATCTGGCGCATGGCCGCGACGGTCTCGTTCATGGCCTTGCCGGAATCCTTGGCGTCGCTGCCGGCCTTGTTGGCCAGGGTTTCGGTCTGGCGGGCGTTGTCGGCGTTGCGCATGATGGAGCCGCTGATCTGCTCCATGGACGAGGAGCTCTCCTCCACCGAGGCGGCCTGTTCGGAAGCGCCCTGGGACAGGGCTTCGGAAGAGGCGGAGAGTTCTTCGGCGCCGGAGGCCATGTTCTCGGCGCCGCCTTTGACCTCTTCCACGATCTCGGTCAGGCGCGTGATCATGGACGACAGGGAGAGCATGAGGGCGTCGACCTCGCAGCGAGGCTCCACCCGGATGCGCAGATCGCCCTCGGCCATCCTGCCGGCGATCTCCGTGACCTTGCCTTCGGCCGCGGCCACATCGCGCATGGCCTTGCAGACCTCGCCCACCTCGTCGGCGCGCTCGAAATCGAGCTTGTGGCCCAGATCCCCCCGGGCCAGGGCCTTGGCGAAGTCCACGCAGGCGACAAGCGGCCTGGAAATGGCCCGGGAGATGCCCATGCCGAGGGCCAGGCCGACGAGCATGCTCGCGCCGACGATCGCGAACATCGTCAGCCGGCTGGAATTGTAGATCGTTGTGGACTCGGTATAGTATTCCTTGGCGTTTCCTTCCTTGGTGCGCACCAGTGTCGTCATGATTTCATCGACGGCGTTCACTTTTTCACGCCCGACCCCCAACGCGAGATCGACGGATGTCCGATGGGCCTGTACTTCCTCGTTTTTGCAAGCCTCGACGATCTGGTCCCACACGGGTTGCAGCGCGGCCCAGGCTTCATCCAGCTTGACAATGGTCTCCTTTCCTTCCTTCGATACGAAGAGATTCCTGGCGACGCCCATTTGTTCTTGATACTGATGCTTATACTTGGCCAGGCTTTTCATGATCCTGGATCGATCTTCGATGGATGAAGCCATAATCATGTTGCGTATGGCCCGATCCGCATACAAGAGATTTATATTCGCTTCTTTTACCGTGGAAATGCCAATAAGTTCTCGTTCGTACATCATGTCATTCATATCGTTAATGATACCCATGTTCCGCAACCCGAGCATCCCGACGACGCCGGTGAGGAGCGCCATGAGCACAAATGATAAAATAAGCTTCTTACCGACGCGCAAGTTGTGAAACCACTGCATAGGTACTTCTCCCCAATACTCGACGTACGCATTCACCCCAGGGGTTCAGCATATCATCCGATCAATACACCGGTTATGCTTCCGGGAAGCGCGTCTTCTGCCGATCGCGCTCCATGGAGGCCGATCAAACGACTTCCCCAGCGATCTTTTTCTCGTCGCGCACCTCCTTTCCGTCTCGAACGTACGAGGCAGCTTCCTTTCTGAACGAAAAACGCTTGCCTGGCTCCAGCACGCGGAGACACCATGCCCGCCATACGATCAGAACCGTTGACGGGCCTCGAACGGGGACAAACGCTGCCCTTGCCGCACTGCGGCCGGCGGAGCCCCTCGCACAGGGCACGCGATTCGCCCCACCCTATATCTATCTGTATTTATATATAAAATCTGCTCGAACATTCCCGAGACCGGAAACCGGGAGAGAAAAAAGCGTTATCATTCACAAAAACCTTGCCAATGCCCTGTCCAAATCTCATAAATGGTGTTCACCGTCCTTCAGGGAAAAGAAAAAGTCCCTTTCCCAGGCGTCCTGCGTCTGCTTTGCACGACTACCGGACGCCCGAAGCAGAAAGGCTAAGCCCTCATGGTGCGCCCCCCACCAGGTCATCGCGCGCCGTCACCGGCGAAAAACGGCCGTTTTCCCCGAATTTCATCTTCCTGCACAAGAATATCCTGTTTTGGGATATTCTGCAACCCAACCTATCTCCACTCTTGTGAAGCCGTATAATTACGAACGACGCGCCGAAAGACTGCGCGCCTTGCTGGTCGAGTTGCGCAAGAACGCCGGCTTGCGCCAGACCGAACTGGCCGCGCGTCTGGGATGCCCGCAGTCTTTCGTGAGCAAATACGAAAGCGGCCAGCGCCGGCTCGATCTCATCGAGCTGGAGGCGATCTGCAAGGCCCTGGGCGTCACGCTGGCCGAATTCGTCGCCTGGTTCGCGCGGCAATAGGCAAAAAGCGACTTGCCCGTGCGGCCACATGCGCGCCGCCGCCCTGGCGGCGTCGCAACGGCCGCGGCCTCCCTGGCCGGCCAAACTTGACCTTTTGCGAAGGCGCGGTATAGTTTTCGATCGTAATCATTGCATTCTGGCCTTGCCGGAAGCCCCGCGCCAGAGCTTCGCAGCGGGGCCGGAGGCCGCCCCCGGCGACAGGCGAACGCCCGTGCCGGAAGGCCCCTGCACGCCCAGCCGCAAGGAGCGCCATGCGGATCAGCAAATTCGCCATCCCCGAAATCATCTTCGGACGCGGCAGCATCGTGCACCTGGCCTCCTGCGCCAAGCGCCTGGGCGGCCGCCGGGTGCTGCTCGTCAGCGACCAGGGCCTGGTCGCGGCCGGCTGGGTCGACCGCATCATGGAGATCCTGCGCGACAACGGCC
>DQED01000143.1:1334-2864 GCA_003525525.1 Desulfovibrio sp. | reverse complement strand
CCGGCGGCCTTGCCCACGGCCAGGGCGGCCACGACGCCGCCGGCCGGGCCGGAAAGGATGGTGCGCACGGGCTCGCGCCGGGCCTGGGCCGCGGCGCTCAGGCCCCCGCTCGACTGCATGACGGAAAGCGGCGCGCCGTCCGGCATGTTCGCCTCGAGCTCGCCGAGATACGCGTCCATGACCGGCGCGACGTAGGCGTTGGCCACGGTCGTGGCGGCGCGCTCGTATTCGCGAAATTCCGCCAGGATATCGCTCGAAAGGGAGACGGAAAGCCCGGCCTCGGCCAGGGCCTGGCCGAGAAGCCGTTCGTGCTCGGGCTTGAGAAACGAAAAGAGCAGGCACACCGCCGCCGACGTCGCGCCGGAATCGGCCACGGCCTGCGCCGCCTGCCAGGCCTGCTCCGGGGTCAGGTCCTCGAGAATCTTGCCCTGGGCGGACACCCGGCCGGGCACGCCGAAGCGCAGCGCCTCGGGCACGAGGCAGGGTTCCTTGCGGCTGGAAAGATCGTAGAGTTCGGGGCGGTTTTGCCGGCCGATGGCGATGACGTCCTCGAAACCGGCGTTCCCCACGTAGGCCGTGACCGCGCCCTTGCGCTCGAGCAGCGCATTGGTGGCCACGGTCGAGCCGTGCAGCACCTTGCGCGGCAAGACGCCCAGGCGGGCCAGTCCCGCAAGCACCGCCCGGGCCGGATTGTCCGGCGTGGAAGGCAGCTTGACCACCAGAAAGCCTTCGTCCCGGCGGCAGATGATGTCTGTGAACGTGCCTCCGGTATCGACGCCGACAACGGCCATGTGGCCCCCTTTCCCCCGGCGCGCCGGGGGCGTCACGACTTGCGTTTCGTGGACTCTTCCGTCGGTTCCTGCGGCGCGGCACGGGAGAATCGCCGCGCGTCATGCTTCCCCGGGGCCGGGGAAATCGCCGGAAAGGCGGAGGTGAGGCCAGGCCCCTCGACCCTTCCGGCGCAGCAGGTTCGGGTTACAGATTCTTCGCCAACAGCTCGCCGAACGCGGCGCAGCCGATGGTGGTCGCGCCCGGGATCTGGTCGGCCAGATCCACGGTGACCTTCTTGCCGGAAATGGTCTTGTCCATGGAATCATGGATCAGCTTGGCCGCCTCGTTCCAGCCGATGTGCTCGAGCAGCATGGCGCCGCTCAGGATCAGGCTGCCCGGGTTGGCCTTGTCCTTGCCGGCCAGGGCCGGGGCGATGCCGTGGGTGGGCTCGAAGAAGGCGAGCTTCTCGCTCATGTTGACGCCGGGAGCCAGTCCCAGCCCGCCGACCTGGGCGGCCAGGGCGTCGGAGATGTAGTCGCCGTTCAAATTCGTCGTGGCGATGACCGAGTAGTCCTGCGGCCGCATGAGCGCGACCTGGAACATGTTGTCGGCGATGCGGTCCTTGATGACCAGGGGCTTGCCGCCGCCGGCGGCGGCCTCTTCCTCGGTCATGGTCTTGTCGCCAAATTCCGTGGCCGCCACTTCGTAGCCGAAAGCCCGGAACGCGCCTTCGGTGTATTTCATGATGTTGCCCTTGTG
>DQED01000143.1:0-1244 GCA_003525525.1 Desulfovibrio sp. | reverse complement strand
CGCGCAGGAAGGCGATGAGCTTCTTGGCCTCGGGCGTGCCTGAGGCGTATTCGATGCCGGCGTACACGTCCTCGGTGTTCTCGCGGTAGATGACCATGTCCACGAGGTCGGGCCGCTTCACCGGGGATTCGATGCCCTTGAAGTACTTGATGGGCCGGATGCAGGCGTAGAGGTCGAGGACCTGGCGCAGGGTGACGTTTAAGCTGCGGAATCCCCCGCCCACGGGCGTGGCGAGCGGACCCTTGAAGGCCAGTTCCGCGCCGGAAAGCGCATCGAGCGTGGCCTGGGGCAGGTAGTCGCCGGTCTCCTCGAACGCCTTGCCGCCGGCGAGCAGCTCCTTCCAGACCAGTTTGCGGCTGCCGCCGTAGGCCTTTTCCACGGCGGCGTCGAGGACCGGCCGACCGGCCTTCCAGACATCCGGGCCGATACCGTCGCCCTCGATCCAATATACCGTCTTTTCCATGCGCCTTTGCTCCTCATGAGAAATTTTGAACAACGGGTGACGTTAAAAAGGGGGACCGGCCTTTGTCAACACGGCCGCCTTCCCCGCGGCCGGGCTCACTGCTGCGGCGCGTCGCCTCCCGTGGCGTAACGCTTGATTTTGCCGGTGACGTTGTCCTCCAGCCAGTGCGCGTCCCACCACTCGATGGGAATCACGGGCCGGCCGTCGAGATACATGGCGAAATGGACCTGGTCCCCGGGAGCCAGTCCCGAAGTCCCCGTCGCGCCGACAAGGTCGCCCTTATTCACCGCGTCGCCCGCATGCACGGACAGGGAGGACAGGTTGCCGTAGAGGCTTTGCAGGCCCATGCCGTGGTCGATGAGCACGGTGTTGCCGTAGACGCCGAGCGGCCCGGCAAAGACGACCTTGCCGTTGTTGGCCGCCGGCACCGGCGCGCGCGGCGTGGAGGACAGGTCGATGCCCATGTGCCGCTCGCGGGCGATCTCCTGGCCCTTGTACACGTAGGTCCGGTCCGCGCCGAAGGAGCCGCGCACCACGGAACGGGGCATATACACGAAAGCGCCGTCCCAGAGCTGTTCCGGGGACGTCTTCTTGCCGAGCGCCGCAAGAGTCGCGTCGTTTTGCTTTCGCAATTCGCTTTCCAACTTTTTGAAACGCTCGACCGGATCGCGCGTTTCCGGGAACAGCCCGGCAAAGGCGGGCAGTCGCGCGGCGAGGAACTCGTCGGAGACGTCCACCCGTTCCTCGCGAAAGCGCCTTTTGATGGCCATATTGACGAAAA
>DQED01000406.1 GCA_003525525.1 Desulfovibrio sp. | reverse complement strand
TGCCCAACTACTGCGTGTCCCAGGCCGAAAAGGTGATCCCCGCCGCCGACCTCTCGCAGCAGATTTCCACCGCCGGCATGGAGGCCTCGGGCACGGGCAACATGAAGTTCGCCTTAAACGGCGCGCTGACCATCGGCACCCTGGACGGGGCCAACATCGAGATCATGCAGGAGGTGGGGGAGGACAACATCTTCATCTTCGGCCTGACCGCCGACGAAGTGGCCGCCGCCCGGACCCGGGGCGTGGACCCGCGCAGCCGCGTGCGCGACGACCCCGAACTGGCCGAGGCGCTGGACATGATCGGGCGCGGCTTTTTCGCCCCGGACGATCCCGGGCTCTTCACGCCCGTCGTCGAGAGCCTGCTCGACCGCGGCGACTACTACTGCATCACGGCCGACTACCGCGCCTGCCTCGAGGCCCAGGACCGGGTCAACGCCCTCTACCTCGACCCCGACGCCTGGAGCCGCAAGTCCATTCTCAACACCGCGAACATGGGGTTTTTCTCGAGCGACCGCGCCGTGATGGAATACGCCCGCAACATCTGGCACATCGAGCCGCTCAAGGAGTAGCGAGCACCACCTCTTCCGCGTCCTGCGTCGGCTCCACGGGAAAGGTCGCCTCGAAGCGCAGGCCCCCGCCGGGCGGCGTGGAAAACGAAGCCGCGCCCTCGAGCTGGCGGGTGAGTTCCGCAACGAGCGTCATGCCCATGCCCGAGTCCCCTGCGGCGTCGAAGCCCGGCGGCAGGCCCTCCCCGTCGTCCTCCACCCAGATGCGGGCGAACCCGCCCTCCTGGCGGCAACCCACGCGCAGGTTGCCTGTCCGCTCGCCGGGAAAGGCGTGCTTGCAGGCGTTGGTGAGCAGTTCGCTGCACAGCAGGCCGCAGGGCACGGCCTTGTCGAGCGGCAGGCGCACGGACTCGGTTTCGAGGCGCAGGCGCACCCGGGACGCGACGTCCGCGTAGACGTTGCACACGCCCTCGGTCAGAACCCGCAGGTATTCGGCCAGGTCAATGGCGGCGAAGTCGCCGTGGCTGTAGAGTTGCTGGTGGACCAGGGCCATGGAGCGGATGCGGATCTCGAGACGCCGCAGGCGGTCGCGCTCGGCCGGGTCTTCGGCGTCGTCGGCCTGCAGGCCGATGAAACTCAGGATGATTTGCAGGTTGTTCTTGACCCGGTGGTGGATCTCCTTGAGCAGGACGGTCTTTTCCTCCAGGGCCCGCTCGCGGTCCGTGACGTCGTCGAAACGGATGACCACGCCCTCGGCGCCGTTGGCGACAAGCGGATAGAACAGCATGTCCAGGAAGTGCGTGTCCCCGTCCTGGGGCAGGGAGAGCTTTTCCACGACCAGGCTGCGCCGCTCGCGCAGGGCCTGCTCCACGGTCTGCATGTAGCCGGCAAGAAGCGGCAGGGAGGCGACCGCGTCGCGGCCCATGGCCGCTTCCTTGTCCAGGCCGAACAGGCGGCTGGCCGTGTCGTTGACGTGGGTGACGTGCCCCGTGCCGTCCAGGCCGATGATGGCCGAGGGCATGGATTCGAGGATATTGTGCAGCATGGAGCGCATCTTGGCCAGGGCCCCCGCGGCCTGGGCCAATTCGCGCTCGCGTTGTTGCAGGGCGGCGGCCATGGCGTCGAAGCTCGCGCCCAGGCGGCGGATCTCCAGACTGCCGGCTTCCGCGCCGGCCCTTGCGCGCAGATCCCCTGCGGCCAGCCTGTCGGCGGCGTCGGCAAGACTCGCGATGCCGCGGCCGACGGCGTATCTGCCCGCGGCCCAGGCGATAACGAGGGCCAGGACGAGGGCCAGGAGCGACTGGGCCAGTCCCCGGAGCAGTTGCGCGTCGGCCTGGGCATAAGCTTCGGCACGGGTGCTCGACACGATGACGGTCATATAGGGCGGCAGGTCCGGCTGCAGCCGCAGCCGCGCGAAGCTGAACAGGCCCTCCTCGCCCGTGCGGCGCGTATCGACAAAGAAACCAACGTCTTCCGATGCCTCGCGGCAGCGTTCCCAGACGTGGGGCGTGGCCTGTTCGCCCAGGGGAAACCGCGAATCCGTCGGATAGGCGACCATGCGCCGGCCGTCGACATCCAGAAGCGTGATCCGTGCATGGGCCGGCAATTTGAGGCCTCTGAGAAACCGTTCGTACCCCTCGAGATAATAGGAAAGCCCGATGACGCCCGCGAGGACGCCCTCGGCGTCCGTATACGCCAGGGCAAAGGCGATGATGGGTTTGCGCGTGGCCCGGCCGAAGATGAACCGGCTGACGCCCAGGCCGCGGCTGCCCATGGCGGCCTTGAAGTATCCGCGATCCGACAGGTCCACGCCGAGAAAGGCCGGCAGGCCCGACGCCACTACCCTGCCGGCGGCGTCGGTCAGAAAAATGTTGGACATTTCCGGGTGGTCTCCGAGCAGGGAAGCGAACAGACGGTTGAGCGCCGGCAAGTTGTGCCCGCGCATTTCCCCGGTATGGGCCAGGGCGACGAGGAGCGCCTGGGACTGGCTCTCGACGCCGTTCTGGATGGCGATGAGCACCTGGGTCAGGTTGCGCATTTCCTCCCGGACCTGGAGTTCCCCGGCGCGCCTGTTCTCGAAGCTCGACGCCACGATAATGGCGCTGGCGGGCAGCCCGGCCATGAGCACGATGCCGGTCAGGAGCGTGGCGAGAGACCGGCCGAAGACCCATTGCCGCAATCCGGCGATCAGATTCCCCATTGCTGTCATAGACAGAATTTCGGGGCAAAAGTCCAGGTGTAAGGCTCTTGCCGAAGATGCTAGCCGGCTGCGCCGCCGGGCCGCAGACGGGTGTAGCGACCGCGCAGAAAGCCCTCCTCGGCGGCGACCTCAAGCCGCCAGCCTGAAACCGTGGCCAGCTGGTCCTCGAGCACGCCCCGCGCGCCCGGCGCGACCAGGAATTCCAGTTCCCGGGCGCGGGATAAACGGAGATACCACCCTATCTCCAGGCCCAGGCCTCAGCACTTGTCGCGCAGATCGAGGGTCAGGCGCTCGTCGTCCATGGCAGTCTCCTAGAGCTTGTCGAAATAGATGAGCGCGCCCATGACCACGAAGGCCACGGCCGCGACCTTCTTGATGATGTCGGGCGAGACGAAGTTGCAGATGAATTCCGCGAAAACGACGCCGAGCAGGCTCGTGGCCACGAGCGCGAGCGAAGAGCCGGCGAAGACGATCCAGGGCTTGCGCGAATCCGCGGCCGTCAGCACGCAGGCCAGCTGCGTCTTGTCGCCGAGTTCGGCCACGAAGATGGTGGCGAAGGTGGTGAAAAGCAGTTTCCAGTCCATGCATCCCTCTTGGCAGCCGCGCCCGGCGACCGCTTATGCGCCGGGCGCGCCGGGCAGGCCCATTCCCGGCTCCATGACGCGGCCCGTCCAATCGGTTTCGTAGCCGCCCAGGGCCTCCACGCTGTCCCGGAAGGCCTTTGCGCCCACCACCTCGCGTACGGCCGCGATCTTGTCGTCCTCGGCAAAGGCCTGCGGGATGACGAGATCGTAGCGCTCCCGGGCCAGGGGCACGAAATCGAGCCCGAGCGCCCGCGCCGCCGCGAAAACGCCCAGACCGCAGTCTGCCGCGCCGGTCTTCACGTTGACGGCCACGGCCATGTGCGTGTGCTCCTCGCGGCCGTAGCCCTGGATGTCCTCGGGCGAGAGGCCGGCCTTGCCCAGGTGGTAGTCGAGGAGGATGCGCGTGCCCGCGCCGCGCTGGCGGTTGATGAAGCGCACGTCGTCGCGCGTCAGATCGGCCGTGCCCCGGATGCCCTTGGGGTTGCCCGGGGCCACGATGAACCCTTGCCGGCGAATGGCCAGGTTGACGACGGTCACGGCCAGCCCCGGCAGGTACTTGGCCAGAAAGGGGAAGTTGTAGTCGTCGGAGGCCGGGTCGAAAAGATGGGAGCCGGCCAGCATGGCCGCGCCGTTTTTGAGCGCGATGAGCCCGCCCATGCTGCCCACGTGGCTCGAGGCCAGGCGCAGGGACGGATCGCGGCGCATGAGCATGTCGGCCAGGATGTCCAGGGTGTTGTCGTGGCTGCCCACGCACACGAGCGTGCGCGAAAGCTCCCCGGCGTCGACGAGCAGTTCCGCCGTGACCCTGGCCCCGGATTCCAGGCCCTCGGCCTCGGGCGCGAGCTGGGTCACGGCTTGCGCCTTGGTCAGGCTCGAAATGCTGCCCGCGCCCCGGGACAGGGGCAGGGCCACGTAGGCGCTGCCGACCTGGCCCACGGCCAGGCGCACGAAATCCACCATGCCGATGCGCGAGGGCACGCTGCGCGCCAGGGTGGCCTGGACGCTCTGGCGCGACTCCGGTTCGGACCGGCTGAGCCAGCAGGCCAGCGGATAGAGCAGCCGCTCGAAACAGACCACGGCGCTGACCGGATAGCCCGGCGCGCCCACGACGAGCTTGCCCCGGGCAAGGCCCAGAAGCGACGGCTTGCCCGGCATGGCGGCCACGCCATGGACCAGCACCTCGCCCACGCGCTCGATGGTGGCGCGGGTGAAATCCTTGCTGCCGGCGGACGAGCCGGCCACGATCACCACCACGTGGGCGTCGGAGGCGAGCCCTTCCTCCAGGGCGGCGGCCAGGGCCTCGGGGTCGTCGCGCACCGGAGCCACGCGCGTGCACTCCATGCCCCAGCTTTCGGCCAGGGCGCGCAGGAGCATGGAGTTGCTCTCCACGACCTGTCCGGGACCGGGCTCGGGATGCGCCGTGAAGTCCATGACCTCGTCGCCGGTGGGGATGACCCGCAGACGGATCTTTTCGTAGACGGAGATCTCGTACGCCCCGCACGAGAGCAGCGCGCCCACGTCGTAGGGCGTCACCCGTCTGTGGCGCGGCAGGATCATCTCCGTGGCCACGATGTCCTCGCCGATGCGGCGCACGTGGGCGAACGGGGCCACCGGGGACTCGATGGTCGCGCTCTCGCCGTCCATGACCACGTTCTCGATCATGACCACGGCGTCGAAGGCCAGGGGGAGCGGATGGCCGGTGTTGACGAACACGAAGCCCTCGCCCGGGGCCAGACGCACGGGCGCGCCCTCGCGGGCGAGAAAGGTGTCCGCGGCGCGCACGGCGATGCCGTCCATGGCCGCGCTGTGGAAGGTGGGCGAGGAATAGCGGGCGATGACCGGCTCGGCCGTGATGCGGCCGGCGGCGTGCTCGGCGCCGATGCGCTCGACGCCGACAAGGGCCTTGCGGTCGAGCGCGGCCTTGACCTTCTCCAGGGCGTCCTCGATGGGAATGGTGCGCAGGTAGATATTGCGTTTCACGACGCCTTGCCTCCCGTTTCCTCGCCGTACAGCCGGCACAGCCCGCCGTAGGCGTCGATGCGGCGGTCGCGCAGAAAGGGCCAGTGCCGCCGCGTGGTTTCCACCACCTGCGGGTCGATGACCGCGGTGACGATTTGCTCCTCCGCCACGCCGGCCTGGGCCAGGATGCGCCCCGAAGGATCGGCGATGAAGGAGGAACCCCAGAATTCCAGTGTTTCGCCGTAGCCCGCGCCCCCGCCCTCGACGCCCACGCGGTTGGCGGCCGCGACGTAGACGCCGTTGGCGATGGCGTGGCCGCGCTGGACCGTGATCCAGGAGTCGCGCTGGGTCTCGCCGTACTGCGCCTTTTCCGACGGATGCCAGCCGATGGCCGTGGGATAGAGGATAACCATGGCCCCGGCCAGGGCCGTGGCCCGGGCGGCCTCGGGGAACCACTGGTCCCAGCAGATCAGCGTGCCGATGCGGCCGAAGGGCGTCGCAAAAGCCTTGAAGCCCAGGTCTCCCGGGGCGAAGTAGAATTTTTCCTCGAAACCCGGGTCGTGGGGGATGTGCATCTTGCGGTAGACGCCGAGGAGCCCGCCGTCCGGGCCGAGCACGGCCAGGGAATTCTGAAAGCAGCCCGGGCCGCGGCGCTCGAACAGCGGCGCGACCACGACCACGCCGGCGGCCTTGGCCACGGCGGCCATGGCGGCCGTGGTCGGGCCGGGGATGGGTTCGGCCAGGTCGAAGGCGGCATGGTCCTGGTTGCGGCAAAAATACGGCGTGGCGAAGAGTTCCGGCAGGCAGACGACCTGCGCGCCGCGCCCGGCGGCCTCGGCCACGCGGGCGGCGGCTTTTTCCAGGGAACCGGCCACGGTTTTTTCCGGCGACATCTGTACAAGGGCCAGGGTGAACGGCGCGGCCATGGGGACTCCTTCGAAGCGGTACGCGTTGCGACCGGTGCAGTTTAACATGATACGGGGCTTCCGGGCAAAGGACAATGCGGCATTATGCGCCGCGAAGGAGGGAAACGCCCTGGACGACGAACGTCGCGGCGAAATAGAGCAGCGAAACCCCGAGCGCCCCCATGAGGAGCCTGTACGCCCGCCCCGACAGGAACCGGCCGCAACGCCCCGTGGCCACGGCGGCTGCGACCTTGGCCCCGACGATGGCGACATAAAAGAGGGCCAGGAAGACGCACACGCCGGCAAGGCCCGACGCGGCGCGCGCGTCCAGGAGCAGGGGCACGCCCACGGCGGTCCAGAACAGATACGGATGGGGATTGGCGAAGTTTGCGGCCACCCCGCGCCAGAGCGACCGGGGCGCTTCCCGCGTCGCCTCCGCCGCGGGCGGCGGGGTCGTGAAACAGGCGATCCCGTAGCGCGCAAGCAGCGCCGCCCCGGCCAGGGACACAAGCCCCAGCACCGTGGGCGTGCCGGAAAATTCCGACAGCACGAGCCAGCTGGCGAGGATGATGGGCGCGTCGGTGACGACCGGGGCAAGGGCCACCTTGACGCCCTCGGCCGTGCCGTGGCGCAGGGTCTGCGACAGCACCAGGGAGAAAAGCGGTCCCGGCGAAAACCCGGCGGAAAGCCCGAGCGCGGCGGCGGCCAGGGCCAGGGAGGGGAGGGATTGGGCCATTGCTTGCGTTTCCGGTCCGGCCCCGGCTACACTGCCGGCGGCGCGTGAGGCAACGTGCCGCAAACCCAGCCGCATTTCAAGGAGCTCCGCATGCCCCGTCCCGGCGCATCCTCCGCCCGGCATATTCTGGCCGCCGACATCGGCGGCACGAGCAGCCGCTTCGGCCATTTCCTCGTCACGCCGGACGGCGCCATCTCCCTTGCGACCGTGACCCGGCTGGAAACGGCGGCCGCGGATTCGTTCGTGGACCTGCTTGGCCGCCTGCCCCAGGCGGGTTTCGACCTGTGCCCGGACGCCGCCGACGCCGCGGTGTTCGCCGTGCCCGGCGCGGTGGTCGGCCGTCGCGTCACCTTCGCCAACATCGACTGGGCGCTCGACCTCGACGCCCTGGCCGACGCCTTC
>DQED01000355.1 GCA_003525525.1 Desulfovibrio sp. | reverse complement strand
ATGCGCCGGCCGATGTATTCGCCCAATATCCCGCCGGGCCGCCGGCACTGTCCCAGCAACAATTTCTTCCACGCGCGCTTCAAATTCATAATGCCCTTCGTCCACTCATGGCTTGGCCTCATTTCCCCCTTTCGGGGTGGTCCAGGAGGGGCCCTCGGCCCCTCCTGGCCGCCGGAGGCATTCTTCTTTTCTTCCCTTCCCTCTTACCCCAGGCCGCCGCCGCAAGTATGCTCCTGGGAGAACTGCGGCAGGTTGCCGGACAGGAAGGCGGCCACGGCGTCGCCTACGCTCGCGGCCTCGCCGCCGTGGTAGACGGTGATGCCGACCTGGGCGAAGCCCATGAGCGGGCGCATGCCCATGCCGCCGGCAATGAGCGCGTTGACGCCGTGTTGCGACAGGTGGTTGACCGGGGCCATGCAGCCGCCCTGGACGTGGGGGACGTTGGGCAGGGTCGAGACCTCGGTGATCTTGCCGTCGGCCACGTCGACCAGGGTGTAGCAGTCGCAGTGTCCGAAGTGCGCGCCCACGGCGCTTTCCATGCCGCCGGGCTGGGTCGAGGGGATGGCGATGCGACAGGTTTCCATGTGTGTCTTCCTTTTATTTTGCCTTGGCGCAGGCGTTGGCCAGGGCGTTTGCGGCCTCCCAGAGACGGGCGATGTCGTCCGCCAGGGGGCCGCCGTATTCGGGCAGGGTTTTTCTGGCCTTCATGGCCAGGGTCACGTCCGGGGAGTAGGGCAGGCGGCCGAGGACCGTGCGGCCTTTTGCCGCGCAGGCGGCTTCGATGCGTGCGGCCTCCTCGGGATTGATGTCCGCCTTGTTGATGATCACGCCCATGGGCAGGCGGAAGTGGTCGCACAGTTCGGCCACGCGCAGCAGGTCATGGGTGCCCGAGGGCGTCGGCTCGGTGACGAGCACGGCCAGGGTCGCGCCGGACAGCGAGCTGATGACCGGACAGGCGATGCCCGGCGCGCCGTCGCACAGGATGAGCTCGTGCCCTTGCCGTTCGGCCAGTTCCTTGGCGTTGCGCTTTAAAAGCGCCACCAGCCGGCCGGAATTCTCGCCGCCCGGATCGAGGCGGGCGTGGATGAGCGGACCGAAGCGGGTGTCGGAGCGGGCGAAATAGCCGCACACGCGCGGAGGGAACGCGATGGTCCGGCGCGGGCACAGGGCGACGCAGGCCTTGCAGCCTTCGCAGCGCCTGGGGTCGATGGCGGCCTTGCCCCGGGCGGTGATGGTCACGGCCTCGAAGCGGCAGACGCCGCGGCAGATGCCGCAGCCGTCGCAGTCGCTTTCCTCGACCTGGGCGATGTTGCCGGAGAGAAATTCCTCGGCCACGGTGTTTTGCGGGTCGAGCAGGATGTGCAGGTCCGGGGCGTCCACGTCGAGGTCGCAGACGATCTTGTTCTCTGCCAGGGCGGCGAAGGCCGCGGTGACCGAGGTTTTGCCGGCCCCGCCCTTGCCGCTTAAGACGACGATCTCACGCATGGCGGGCCTCCCGGCACAGCGCGGCGAGCTTTTTGGCGATGTCGCGGCACAGTTCGCGGTAATGCGGGGAGACGTCCGGCAGGAGCCCGCCCCGGGCGTAGGTTTCCACGATGGCCCGGTCGTCGGGGATGGCGGCCAGAACCGGCAGGTTTTCCCTGGCGCAGATCGCCGCCAGTTGCGCGTCGGGTTCGCCGGCCTTGTTGACGACCACGGCGAGCGGCTTGCCGAGCGGCGCGAACGCCTCCACGGCCAGGGCGAAGTCGTGGACGCCGAAGGGCGTGGGCTCGACCACGAGCAGGATGGCGTCGGCCGTGGCCACGGCGTTGACGGCCGGGCAGCTGACCCCGGGCGGTGAATCGAGGAGCACGTCGGGGCGTTTTTCCTCGGGCAGGGCGGCCAGGCGCGCGTCCACGCGCGCGGTCACGGCCCGGATGAGCACCGGGCTCATGGCCTCGCCCACGCGCAGCCGGCCGCAGGCGAAGCCGATGTCGCCGGCGACACCTTCCTCGATGCGTCCGACCTCGCGCGCGCCGGGGCGCATGGCGTCCACGGGGCACAAGGCCAGGCACGCGCCGCAGCCGTGGCACATGTCGTCAAAGACCAGCGGCGTGTCGCCGAGGATGGTCACGGCCCCGAACTGGCAGATTTCGCGGCACGTGCCGCAGCGCGTGCACAGGTCCGTGTCGATGACCGGTATCTCCAGGTTGGCCACGTGGGTGTCGGTGATCAGCGGGCGCAGGAACAGGTGGAGGTTGGGTTCCTCCACGTCGAGATCCACGGCCAGGACCGGCCGGGAAAGCGCTTCGGCCCAGACCGTGGCCAGGGCGGCGGACACGGTGGTCTTGCCGGTGCCGCCCTTGCCGCTGGCGACGGCGATGCGCAGGGGCCTTGCGGCCTGTCCATGGGGTGCGTTCATACGGATGCTTCCGGCCTCACGGGTTGAGAGGGTTGTCGCCGAACGGCCCGTCTTCAGGCGCTCTTGCCGGCGCGGTAGCGCTTGACGGCCTGGCCCACGGTGAGGCCTTCCATGCCTTCGACCGAGGCCACGTTCACGGATTTGAGCGCGGCGGCGGCCTTGGGGCCGATGACGCCGGAGAGGACCACCGTGGCCCCGGCCTCGGCGATGCGGCGGGCGGATTCGATGCCCGCGCCGTGGGCCATGGCCTGGGAGCCG